>JACZSI010000033.1 GCA_022574265.1 Chloroflexota bacterium
CGCTGGATCAGCGCCCAGGCCCCGCGCTGGCTCTCGCGCGTCCACGTCGACGAGGAGGACGACGACGCGCCCGTGATCCGCACGGTCGCCGACCTGATGTGGGTCGTCAACGCCGACTCCATCGAGCTCCACCCGTGGCAGTCGCGGGCCGCCCACCTCCGCGAGCCCGACCTGGTCGTGTTCGACCTCGACCCCGGCCAAGGCACGCCCTTCGAGCGCACGCGCGAGGCCGCGCTCGTCATCAAGGAGGTGCTCGACGAGCTAGGTCTCGTGAGCCAGGCGAAGACCACCGGCGGCAAGGGCATCCACGTCGGCGTCGGCATCGCCCCGGACCAGGACCACGAGGCTGTGCGCCAGTGGGTGATGAAGGTCGCGGGCCTCATCCGCGAGCACCGCGGCGATCTGTTCACGACCGACTACGCGCACCACCGGCGTGTCGGCAAGGTGCTGCTCGACTACAACCAGAACGGCTTCGGGCGCTCGACCGCCGGCATCTACAGCGTCCGCCCGATGCCCGGCGCGACCGTCTCGGCGCCGGTGACGTGGCCCGAGGTCGCCTCGGGCGACCTCTCGCCGGAGCAGTTCACGATCCGCACGGTCCCCGAGCGCGTCGAGCGCCTCGGCGACGTGGCGAAGGACCTGCCAGGCGCCCGCCAGAAGCTGCCGGCGCTGTAGCAGCAGGGGACCGGGCTACGAGATGCTTCCCTCCGCTCAGCATGACGGTGGCCTAGCGCTGTCATCCTGAGGCTGCCGCAGGCGGGCGAAGGATCTCGCCCCCGTTCGGCGGCTGCCGGCGCTGTAGGTTGCGCGGCCAGCGAGCTACCGAAAGAGGTCGTCGACGCGCCGGTACGTCCGCTCGCTTCGCCGCCTGATCGCGCCGATGTCGACGCGGCTATTGGGCTCGTCGATGAGGTAGATCACACGCCAGTTTCCGACCCGCACACGATAGACGTCCTCGTAGAGCTTCTCGCATCCGGGCGGGCGGGAATCGTCAGCAAGCCCGTGAAGCACCGCCAGGACCCGTCGGCGGTCTGCCCGCTGGAGCGAGTCGAGCTCCCGCACGACGCGGCGGCTCCGAAGCCTAACCTCGAAGCGTGGCTTGCTGGAGCTCATACGCAGCCAGACTGACCGCTTCCTCCTCAGGGCTCGATGCCGCCTGGTGCATCGCCACGATGTCCTCGAGGTCGTCGAGTTTCTCGAGCAGCGCTTCGTACTCCTCGTACTTGACTAGGACTGCCCTCGGCTTGCCGTGCTGCGTCACGTAGACGGGGACACCTTGCGCATCGAGCGCCGCCATCAGGGCGGCGAGGTTGGCCTTCAGCTCGCTAACGTTGACGATCTTCGTGGGCATGCTCGTCCTCCAAGTCTCTTTATAGTACGTTCTTTCGTACTATATTGCGACCATTCCCGAACCAAACATGCTGGGCGCCCGCAGCCGGCCTACCCCTCCGCGCGGATGGCATCCAGCGTGCAGTCGCGCGCGTCGACGTCGGGGCGGAGCGCCGAGAAGATCGGGAAGCGCAGGTGGCGCTGCTCCGTGAACTCGCCGTAGCTCACCTGCACCACCAGCACCGGCTCGCACCAGTACAGGAAGCGCTGCACCTCCGGCGGCTTGGCGAAGGGAGAGCGCTCCGTGTGCAGCTGCGTGAGCGCACCGTACGTGAGCGCCAGGTCGTCGTTGCTGAAGCCGCCGCCGACGCTCCCCACGTAGCGCAGCTCGCCGCCGTCGTACGCACCCAGCAGCAGGCTGCCGAACAGCTCCTTCCGCGCGCCGCCGCCGAAGGTGTACCCGCCGACGACCATGTTCGCCGAGCGCGTGTGCTTGACCTTGAGCCAGTGCCGGCTGCGCTTGCCCGGCTGGTAGATGCTGCGCTTGTCCTTGGCGACGATGCCCTCGAGGCCGAGCGCGGTCGACGCCTCGTACAGCGCGATGCCCTCGCCGTCCTCGAAGTGCGTGAGGTGCACGAGGTCGTTGGGCTCCACGACCGCGTGCAGCGCCGCCTTGCGCGCCGCCAGCGGCTCGCGCATGAGCGAGGCGCCCTCGTCGTAGAGGATGTCGAAGAGCTCGAAGCTCACCGGGACCGGGTTGCGCGCAAGCGGGCCCTGGTGCCAGCGCTCCATCACGCGGTGCAGGTGCGGGACGCCGTCGTCGCCCATCGCCACGAGCTCGCCGTCGAGCACGACGCCGTCCCGGCCGTCGAGCGCTTCCAGCAACCCTCTGCCCACGTCGGCGAAGGGCTCCGAGATGTCCTTGAGACCGCGCGTATGGATGCGGACCGTGCCGCCCGTGACGACGGCGATGGCGCGGATGCCGTCCCACTTGACCTCGAAGATGCGATCGGGCGAGTCGAAGGGCTCCGGCGTCGAGACGGCGAGCATCGGCTCGATCGAGAGCGCACCCGACCTCGACTCGAGGCCGCCGGCCACGCGCTAGCCCGCTTTCCGGACGCGCTTCTTGGACGCGGCGCCCTCCGCAGGCTCGGCAGGCGCGTCGGCCTTGGCGGCGGCGATGCTCTCGCGCAGCGCCTCCATGAGGTCGCGCACCTTGCCCTGCGGCGTCGGTGGCGCGGCCGCCAGCGGCGCGCCGGAACCGAGCTTCGCCTCGATCACCTGCTGGAGCGCGTCGCGGTACTCGTCCCGGAACATCTGCGGCTCCCACTCGCCGGTGAGCTGGTCGATGAGCATCGTCGCCATCTGGAGCTCGGCGTCCGCCACGTCCGCCGAGTCCGAGTGCAGGTCAAGCTCGGCCGTCGCCCGGATCTCGTCTGGGTAGTACATCGTCTCCATCATCAGCAGGTCCCGGTACGGGCGCACCAGGCACAGGTGCTCCTTCTGGCGGAGCGCCACCTTGGCGACGGCAACGCGGTTGGTCGACTCCAGCGCCTTCTTGAGCAGGTAGAACGGCTTGGCGCCCACCTGCTCCGGCTCGATGTAGTAGCTGCGCTCGTAGTGGACCGGGTCGACGGAGCCCAGGTCGACGAAGCGCACGATCTCGATGGTGTGGGTGGACTGGAGCGGCAGCCCCTCGAAGTCCTCCTCCTCCATCACCATGTACTCGTCCTTCGCGAACTCGTAGCCGCGAGCGACCTCGGACTGCTCCACCTCCACCTCGTGGTAGGGACACCACCGCTTCTGCCGCAGCCGCGTGTGGCACGTGGTGTGCAGCGTGACGAAGGAGAGGTCTTTGCTCTCCGTGGCGATATAGAGCTTCATGGGGATGGCGACCATCCCGAAGCTGATCGCGCCTCTCCAGATCGCGCGCGCCATGCAACCCCTCCTTCTACTTACCTGACTCGTCCGCGCGGCCGGGAGCCGCACCACGGCCAAGTCTAGTAACGCGCGCAGCCGTGGTCAACGGCCTCAGGATGACAGCGCTAGGTCACTGTCCTCCTGTGCGCAGAGAAGCATCTCGCAGCCGGTTCGTTCTCGCCCGCTCACCCTGAGCCTGTCGAAGGGCGAGGAAGCGCTTGCCCTGAGCGACGTATCGCGCGAGCAAGCCTCGGCTCGTACTTCGACAGGCTCAGCACGAGCGGGTCCGAGGGCGAGCCCTCAGCCGCCGGCCGCCGCCTCGTGGAACGAGCCGTCGACGTAGCGCGCGAGCTCGGCGCCGAGCGGCGGCGCGAGCCCGAGCGCCAGCCGCAGCTCGAGCGCGACGCCCAACCGCGCGAGGTCGAGGCCGAGGCCCAGGGACTCGCGGCCCAGCGAGGCAACGGCCGCCTCGGCGCTCGTCCCCTCCTCCGTAGCGAGTAGCGCTGCCGCCTCCGCCGGCGCTTCGACGGCCCAGCGCCTCGCGGCCTCCAGCGCCCCGAGGAACCCCACGAGCGCCGGTGTGTTCTCGGCGGCCCACGTCCGCGTCACCGCGAACACCCCACGCGGGTAGTCGGGCACGACGTCGCGGTGGCTCGCGAAGCGCACGAAGCCATCGCCCTCGCCCTGCTGGGCCCAGGGCGGCCCGAGGATGGCGGCAACCGTGTCGCCACGCTGCATCGATTCGAGCCGGGAGCCGGTGGCGCCCTCCGCCACGAGCTCGTAGTCGCCCCGGTCGAAGTCCAAGTCGTGGTCGAGCAGGATCCGCCGCAGCACGAGGCCGAATGCGGTGTCGACGGCGTCGACCGCGAGCTTGCGCCCCCGCAGCGCCTCCCAGCCGTCGATCTCGGGCCGCACGTAGAGCGTGAGCTCGACCTCGCCGACCGCGTGGGCCACCGCGACGAACTCGGCGCCCTCGCGGCCCGACCATGCGAGCACGTTGTCGAAGGCGGTGGACGCGATGTCCCACCGTCCCTCGCTCACGCCACGCATCTGCTCCGTCGAGCTCGGCGTGATCGTCGCCTCGACGTCCAAGCCGCGCTCCGCGAAGAGGCCGCGAGCGCGCGCAAGCGCGACGATCGAGCTGCGCCCGAAGCTGATGAGCCGCAAGCTCCGTGGAGCGGTGGCCATGGCGTCCTCCTGCGATTGACCTGGCGCAAAGGATAGTCGAACGCGGCGGCCGGGATACTGGCGAGGTGGAGGGGCGCCATTCATGGCGCCCAGGGCACGATGAATCGCGCCCCTACCGTGAGAAAAGGGACGCGGCGGGGCGAAGGGCTGCGCAGAACCGGCGGCGCACCGGCGTGCCCCGCCCCACGCCGGTTGACGCCAACGCCGCCGCGCCGGACAATCGCCGCGTCCAAGCCTGGCGCGCCGGACCAAGGAGGCGGATATGGCGACCGCAGTTTCCAACCAGTCGTTCGTGGACCAGGTCATCAAGGAGATCGTGGAACCAGCCGCCGACCGGCTGATGGAGAGCCGCTACTTCACCGACCTCCGGGCGGGCAAGCTCACGACCCGCCGGCTCCAGGGCTTCTCGCTCCAGCACACCTGGTTCAACCGCGCGCTGCTCAAGTCCGGCGCCCTGCGCATGATCAAGGCATCCAGCGACGACGACGCCTTCATGGGCGCGCTCCGTGGCGTCGTGTCCGAGTTCACGCACCCCGATATGTGCAAGAAGTTCGGCCTCTACCTCGGGCTGACCGAGGAGGACTTCAGGACGGAGCTGCCCATCTACGAGGTCCTGAACCACACGAGCGTCATCGCCGCATCGCCACTGATCATCGGGAACCCAGCGGCCGGACGCACATCCGGCATGGCCAACGAGACCATCGTGCAGCGCTATGCCACGGAGTTCGCCACGTACCTGGCCAAGGCCCCCTACGACATACCCGAGGACCCGCTTCAGTTCTTCATCGTCCACGGCGTGGTGGACGTCGACCACTCCCGCGAGGCCGCCGAGGACGTCGTCCGCCTCGCGAAGACGGACCGCGACCTCCAGCTCGTGCGCTGGACCGCCGAGAACATGGTGAAGCTCAAGCTCGCCAAGTTCGAGGCCATCTACGACCACTACGCCTAGCAAGGGCACAGCCCTCGACCCATAAGAAGGGCGCAGCGCTGGCGGGGAACGTCACTCCAAGTCCCCATCGACTGCACGAGGCGGCTCCTCTTGACCATGAGCAAGGTTGAGCCGGCGCTGCGCTGGGCACTCCCTCTTCTGACGTTGGCGTGGGCGGCGGTCCTCTTCTGGCTCATGACGTCCACCCGCGGCGGAGAAGCAGCCGTCGGAGCGTCACCCAGCGCCCTCGCTCGGCTCGTGGCGCCGGCGGCGCACCTCGGCGGTTACGGCGCGCTGGCCGGGCTCGCGCTCCTATCGAGCTGGACGTGGCCGCGGCTGCCCATGCCGCTCGCGGCCTCCTTCCTGACCGCGGCCCTCTACGGCGCCGCGCTCGAGCTCTACCAGACCACGCTCCCGACCCGCACCGGGACGTGGGGCGACGTGGCGCTCAACGCCGCGGGCGCCGCGGCCGCGCTCGCCGTCCTCACCGCGCTGCGCCGGTGGAGCCGCTCAAGAGCGCAACGCTGATACACTCCATCACGCGGTTGTCGAACGCAGGGGGTGAGCTTGGGCATCACATACGTCGATGGCACAGTACGCGGCTCCACCGGACGCGAAGAGCACGTGCGTTTCCTCGTGGATAGCGGCGCAACGTACACGCTGCTCCCCCACGCGGTCTGGCAGGCGCTCGAGCTGACGCCCCAGCGCAAGGTCGCGTTCACGCTCGCCGACGGCACGGTCGTCGAGCGCGATGTGTCGGAGTGCCACCTCACGCTGCCCCAGGGCGCGGCGCACTCACCCGTGATCCTGGGCGAGCCGCAGGACGAGCCGCTGCTCGGCGTCGTGACGCTCGAGATCCTCGGGCTGGTGTTCAACCCCTTCACGCGCACGCTGCACCCGATGCGGATGCTCCTCGCCTGATCCGCCGTCCCCGCTTCGCGTGGGCCACACCATGACCACCCTCAGCGACATCGAAGCGCTCATCGGCAACCGCCTGCCCGCAGAAGCGAAGGCGGCACGGCTGCTCTCCGCCTCCATCGGCGAGTCGCCGTCAACGTACTCGCGCAGCCCCGCCATGTGGAACGCCGCGTTCGCAGCCGTCGGCCTCGACGCCCACCACGTGCCCCTCGACGTCGACGCCGAGCACCTCGCCGGTCTCGTCGCCGCGCTGCGGGCCTACCCCGGCTTCATGGGCTCGAACGTCACCGTGCCCCACAAGCTGGCCATCATGCCACTGCTGGACGAGGTCGACCCGCTCGCGGCCCAGATCGGCGCGGTCAACACCTTCGCCCTCGGCGCCGACGGGCGGCTCACCGGCTACAACACCGACGCCGACGGGCTGATCGCCTCGATGCTGCGGACGCTGCCAGGCCAGCCCGCGCCCTTCCTCGATACGCTCTCTGGCATGCGGACGCTGCTCATCGGCGCCGGCGGCGCGGCCCGCGCGTCGGCCTTTGCGCTGGCGGGCCACATCGACGGCGCGACGCTCACGATCACCAACCGCACGCTCGCGCGGGCCGAGGAGCTCGCGGCCGAGGTCGCGAGGACGGGCGCCGCGGTCGGCGCCGTCGCCCAGCAGGACGCGCTCGCGCTGCTGCCCGGCATCGACCTCGTCGTCAACGCCTCGACCGTCGGCCAGTCGGGCGTCCGCCACCTGGGCGGGGGCATGGCCACGTCGCTCGAGCCCTTCTCCTCGCTCGTCCCCGCGGACCCGCCGGTGCTGCCCGACGACGCGCCAGACGACGCCGCGTTCCTTGCGCGGTGGGACACAGCCGCGCGCGACACCATCGAGGCGAGCCAGGCAGCCGCCGAGGCCGCGCTCGCGGCCTGCCCCCCCTCCACCGCGTTCGTCGACGCCGTGTACTCGCCGGACGAGACGGTGCTGCTGCGCCAAGCGCGTCTGCGGGGCCACCGCACCCTCAACGGCAAGGGCATGCTCATCATGCAAGCGGCCGCCGGCTTCGTGCAGCGCATGGCGCGCCGCCACCTCGAAGCCGCCGGCCAAGACCCAGACGCGCTGCACGACCGCGTGGTGGCCGCCATGGAGGCCGCTTTCTAGAAGCAGTTCCCAAAGCTACGATTCGTGCACCGGACAGGGAGTGCAGAGGGGCTTCGCCCCTCTGCCAGGGGCACGGGGGTGTCCCCCGTTTCTAGCTTGAATCCCCCCTTCCTGGCCAGGAAGGGGGCGAGGGGGATGGTCGAAAGGGCAGCGGAGCAAGTGCGCCGCCCATAGCGAGACGGGGGGCCGAGGCAGGCCAGCTGAAAGGGAGCCACCCCCTCACCCTAGCCCTCTCCCTCAAGGGGAGAGGGGGTCTCAGAGACGCTTTCTAGAAGTCGCAACGGGCGACCGCTACAATGTCGGCCGCACCCAGGAGGAGACGCCATGGTGGACGTGAAAAAGCGGCCCGCGGCCAAGGCCAAGCGCATCGACGGCGACAGCCACTTCTTCCCGCCCGTCGACTTCACCGGCGTGGCCGGCGAGCTCGGGGTCTCGGAGCAGGCGCTGGACATGCTCCTGCGCGACTCGACGATGTTCTCCGACCGCGAGGCACGCCGCGGCGGCTTCAAGGCATCGGCGGCCGGCAAGACAGCCGGCGCCGTCAACCCCACCGCGGCGACGACCCAGCAGCAGCGGGGGCCGATCGGCCACGGCATCGCCTCCCAGCGCGTGAAGCTGCTGCCGGAGACGGGCTTCGACATGCAGGTGCTGATCGCGGACGGCATCTTCGCCAACCCCTTCGGCTCGCCCATCGAGCGCACCCAGGACCCGGGGCTGCGCCTCGCGCTATCGATGTCCTACAACAACGCGACGGCCAAGGCGCAGGCCGAGTACCCCGACCAGCTCATCGGGACCGGCATCGTGCCCTTCGGCGGCGACACCGTCGAGGCGTGCGCGCGCGAAGCCCGCCGCGCCGTTGGGGAGCTTGGCCTCAAGGCCATCACCATCAGCGGCAACTGGCGCGGCGAGAACTGGGACTCCGTCGAGCTCTACCCCTTCTGGGAGGCCATGAACGACCTCGGCGTGCCGCTCTACGTGCACGGCAACCCGTTCCAGTGCCAGGTGAACGACCACATCCCCACGACGTTCACGCTCGGGTGGGAGCGGATGCGGCGGATGCACGTCTCGAACTACCTCGGCTTCGCATTCGAGTACATGATGGCCATGGCGAGCCTCACCCTCGGCGGCGTGCTCAAGGAGTTCCCGAACCTGCGCTTCGCCTTCTTCGAGGCGGGCGGCTCCTGGCTGCCGTGGATCATGTACACGCTGGACCGCGTCTACGCCGTGGAGCCGCAGTGCGCCCGGTGCGAGATCGAGCCGAGCCAGCACATCCTTGAGTCGTGCGTCGTCGCCGTCGAGCCGGACGAGCAGGCGATCGTCGGCGCCATCTCGACCATCGGCAGCAAGAACTTCATCGTCGGCAGCGACTATCCGCACCCACCGTCCACGTACCCCAACACCGCGGCGGGCATCGAGGAGATGGAGGGGCTGTCGGCGGAGGCCAAGGACGACATCCTCGGCCGCAACCTGGTGTCGTTCTTCAACCTGGCGTAAGGCGCCCACCGGGGTCTGTCACCCTGAGCGAAGCGAAGGGTCTCGTCCCCTCAGCCCCTCAGCCCCTCGGTGCTCATCCAGCGCCCGCTACGAGATGCTTCGCTTCGCTCAGCATGACAGGTCCGCTCGGGCTGTCACCCTGAGCGAAGCGAAGGGTCTCGTCCCCTCAGCCCCTCAGTACGACCTCGGCATCCCCAGCACGTGCTGCCCCAGGTACGCGAGCACCAGGTTGTTGTTGACCGGCGCCGTGATGAGCAGCCGCGTCTCGCGGAACTTGCGCTCCACGTCGTATTCGGTCGCGAAGCCGTACCCGCCGTGCGTGTTCATGCAGACGTTCGCGGCCTCCCACGACGCCTCCGACGCCAGCAGCTTGGCCATGTTGGCCTCCGCGCCGCAGCTCTCGCCCCGGTCGTATCGCGCCGCGGCGTCGTAGCGCACCAGGTCGGCCGCCCGCGTGTGCGCGTACGCCTGGGCGATGGGGAACTGCACGCCCTGGTTCGCGCCGATCGGCCGGCCGAACACCACCCGCTGGTTCGCATAGCTCGTCGCGCGCTCGATGAACCAGTCGGCGTCGCCCACCGCCTCGGCGGCGATGAGGATCCGCTCCGCGTTCCACGAGTCGATGATGTAGCGGAAGCCCATGCCCTCCTCGCCGATCAGGTTCTCGGCGGGCACCTCCAGGTCGTCGAAGAAAAGCGTGTTCGTATGGTGGTTGAACATGACCTCGATGGGCTCGACCCGCAGCCGCTCGCCCGCGTCGCGCAGGTCCACGATGAAGGCGGAGAGCCCGCGCGTCTTGTCGTCGAGCTCGTCGTACGGCGTGGTCCGCGCGAGCAGCACCATGAGGTCCGACTGCTTCACGCGCGAGATGAAGACCTTCTGGCCGTTCACGACGTAACGGTCGCCCTTGCGCACCGCGGTCGTCTGGATGCGCGTCGTCTCCGAGCCGGCGTCGGGCTCGGTCACGGCGAAGGCCTGGAGCCGCAGCTTGCCCGCCGCGATGTCCGGCAGGTAGCGACGCTTCTGCTCCTCGCTCGCGTGCCGCAGAAGGATCCCCATGATGTACATCTGCGCGTGAGCGGCGAGCGCGAGGCCGCCCGAGCGGTTGATCTCTTCGAGGATGACGCTGGCCTCGGTCAGCGACATGCCGCCGCCGCCGTACTCCTGCGGGATGAGCGCCGCGAGCCAGCCGAGCTCGGTCATCTCCCGCACGAACGCATCGGGGTAGGCGCCCTCCTTGTCCAGCCCCCGCCAGTACTCCGAGCCGTACTTCGCGCAGACCTCGCGGACCGCCGTGCGGACCGCGCTCAGGTCCTGCTCGCTCGGAGCGCTCACCGAAACGACTCCACGGTCGCGGCGATCCCGGCCTCCAGGCCGACCGCGGCCGTCCATCCGAGGCCCTCGCGGGCCTTGCGCACGTCGAGGTAGATCTTGCCGACGTCGCCCTTGCGAGCCGCTCGGTGCCGAGCCGAGCGCGCGTACCCCGTGGCGGCCGCGAGCGCGCCGAAGACGGCGTTGACGCTCGTCCCCTCGCCGACGCCGATGTTGAACACGTCGTCGCCCGGCTGCGCCAGCGCCTTCACGTTGGCCTCCACCACGTCGCTGACGTAGACGAAGTCTCGCTCCTGCGCGCCGTCGCCGTAGATCACGACGTCCCGCCCGTCGAGCATGCGCCGCGCGAAGATCGCCACGACGCCGGCCTCGCCGTGCGGGTCCTGGCGCGGGCCGTAGACGTTCCCGTAGCGCAGCAGCGTATAGCCGAAGCCGCCGAGGCCCGCGATGGCGTGCACGTAGCCCTCGACGGCGTTCTTCGCCGCGCCGTAGGGCGACAGCGGCCGGACCGGGTGCGCCTCGTCGCACGGGAGGTAGGCCGGCTCGCCGTAGAGCGCGCCGCCCGTCGAGCTGAAGACGAAGCGCTCGATGCCGACCCGCCGCGCCGCCTCGAGCACGTTGATCGAGCCCATCACGTTCGTGCGGGCGTCCTTCGCCGGGTTCCGGACCGAGCCGGAGACGCTGGCCGCGGCCGCCAGGTGGAAGACGACGTCCGGCCGCTCGGCCTTGAACAGCTCCGCCAGCCGGGGCGAGCGGACGTCGAGCTCGCGGAAGTCGGCCTCGCCGTGGACGGCCTCGCGGCGGCCCGTGACGAGGCTGTCGACGACCACGACGCGGAAGCCGTCGCCCACCAGCCGGTCGACGACGTGCGACCCGATGAACCCGGCGCCGCCGGTCACGAGGGCGGTCTGTGCCATGCCCTGAACCTCCGCTAGCGTAGGTAGTATGCTCCGTCGCGCGCCGCCCGCCCATCCCCAAACCAGGAGGAGACTCCCATGTCAGAGATCGACGACCTCAAGGAGCGCGTGGCCCTCGGATGCCGCGTCCTCGCCAAGCTCTCGCTGACCCGCGAGCCCGCCGGACACGTCAGCGCGCGGATCCCCGGCACGGACCACATCCTCATCCGCGGGCGTGGCGCGACGGAGTCGGGCGTCCGCTACACGAAGGCGGAGGACGTGATCGAGGTCGACCTCGACGGCAAGAAGGTCGGCGACGCGGAGCAGAACCCGCCGCGCGAGGTCTTCATCCACACCTGGATGTTCAAGACCCAGCCGGAGGTCCAAAGCGTCATCCACATCCACCCGCCCACCGTCGTGCTCTTCACCATCGTCGGCAAGCCGCTGCTGCCGCTCTATGGCGCCTACGACCCCTCGAGCCTGGCGCTCCACCGGCGCGGCATCCCACTGTTCGACCGCTCAATCCTCATCAACAACGACGCGCTCGGCAAGGAGCTCGCGGAGGCGATGGGCGACAAGGAGGTGATCCTCATGCGCGGCCACGGCATCACCACCACCGGCACGAGCGTGGAGGCGGCCAGCCTGAACGCGATCCGCATCAACGAGCTCGCCGAGATGAACTACCGCGCGGCTTTGTTGGGCACGCCCCGGCCCATCTCCGACGAGGACTACGCGGCGTTCGAGACCCAGGGCGCCGGCTCCCAGGGCCCGCCGCGCGACGCCAGCCGCGACGCCACCTGGCTCACGTACAAGGAGATGGTGGGCGAGTAGGCCGCGCCCCGGCTGGTGATGTTGAGGCTTGAGCGCAAGCCCCCCGCCTAGTCCTCGTACAGCGCGAACACCCGCATCGTCGTCTCGCGGAAGAGCTTCCGCTTGTCGTCCGCCGTCAGGAAGCTGATGCGGTCGATCACCGGGACCATGTCGTCCGCCGGCTTGCCCGTGTCCGGGTTCAGCACGCCCGTGCCGCTCCCCGGCGCCTCCGTCCCGAACATCATCTGGTCAACGCCCCGTTGCTTGAGCGCAGTCTCCAAGAAGTCCTGGTCGTACGAGCACGTGTCGAAGAAGAGATTGTCGCTCCAGTCGTGCTCCTCGACGTGCGCGGCCGGGGCGCGCGAGCCGATGCCGACCTGCCCGCCGCCGGCGATGCCTGAGGACTCCGCGCGCGGGATGAAGCGGCTGAGCGTGCCCCCGCAGTGGCAGATGATGACCCGCAGCTCCGGGTAGCGCGTGAAGACGTCGCTGTGCTCCAGCAGCAGGGTCGCGAGCGACTGCTCGGTCATGAAGTTGTACTGGTAGTTGTGCGGGATGATGGCGAGCCGCGGGTCGCGGCTGATCGACGCGTGCACGATCAGCGGCGTCTTGAGCTCCTGCGCCTTCTCGTACAGCGGGAACCAGTACGGGTCGTTCATCCCCGGCGTCTTGCGGTCGCCCGCGGGGTCCGGATTGAGCGTCGCGGCGATGAAGCCGAGCTCCTTCACGCTCCGCTCCAGCTCCTCGACGCAGTTCGACGTGTCGGGCGAATAGCTGACCGACACCTGCGGCAGCTGCGCCACGCCGCGGAAGCGGGTCGGGTGGAGGCGGCACGTCTGGTGGATCACGTCGTTCGTCGTCCTCGTCCAGTGCTCCACCAGGTTCGGCTGCTCCCAGTGCATCATGGCCACGGGCCGCGGCGAGATGAACTGCACGTCCACGCTGCGCTCGTCCAAGATCTTCAGGTGCCGCGTCATGGCCTCCCCCATCGCCTCGTCGGTGATGTGCAGGCCGCTGCCCATCGGCGTGCGCAGCGCGATCAGGTTGTAGGCGTACGCACGGAACTGCGCGGGCGTCGAGTGATGCCCGTGGATGTCGAGGACCTTCTCGCCGTTGTACATATCGCCCCCCACCGAAGTCGCAGGACCACCAAGGCCCCCTGCGCCGGGCGCCGATGCTACCACGGCCCATCGAGGGGCGGATTGCCCCGCCACGAGCCGCGGCGTAACCTTGCGCACACCGCCAGGGAACGGAGGGAGCCGCCATGCGAAGCGTTGCCGCCGGGCAGTTCGTCGACGTGCTGGGCCTCAAGACCCACTACATCAGCGCAGGCAAGGGCGGCGAGCCGCTCGTCCTCATCCACGGAGGCTCTCCCGGCGCCTCGGCCGGGCTCTCCTGGAAGAACAACATCGAGGCGCTGGCCGAGGCGGGCATCGATGTGTACGCCTTCGACCAGCCGGGCTACGGCCACACCGATATCCCATCGGACCACTCCTCGGCGTTCCGCCTCGCCCACGCGAAAGCGTTCATCGACGCGATGGGCTTTGGGAGTGAGTATTCCGTGATGGGCAACTCCGCCGGCTCCGACATCGCGGCGCGCATCGCGCTCGCGGACGAGCGCGTCCGGCGGCTCGTGCTGGTCGCCAGCGGCACGCTCGCGCCGGTCGGGTCCGCGGCGGCCCAAGCGCTCTCGAAGGAGCACGCGGAGCGCCTGGGAGCCTACACGCCGAGCCTCGAGAACGCCCGCGAGCTATCGCTCGGCACCCTCTACCACGCCGAGCTCGTGACCGACGCCTTCGTCCAGGAGCGCTACGAGATGAGCTCCGGC
>JACZSI010000162.1 GCA_022574265.1 Chloroflexota bacterium
TGATGGCGTTCGTGGCGGGGTCGCGCCAGACGTTCATCGGCTCGCCGCCGTCCTCCACGATCTGCATCTGCTCTTCCAGCATCCGCCGGTACATGATGACGCCGACGTCGGTCACGCCGAGGCGCTCGGTCGAGCGGTCCATGACGGGGCCCTGGATGATCCACGCGAGCTGGTCCTGCGCGACGACGTACGTGCCGATGATCCGGCCGTCCTCGTCGTAGAGCTCAGGCTCGTGGACGACCGCCTTGGCGGGGTCGGGCGGCTCCTCGCCGGGCTCCGTGAGCGTGATCTGGAAGATCATGTGGAGCGTGTGGGTGTCGTCGACCGGCACGCGGAACTGCATGCCGCGGGCGACGCGGAGGATGTTGGGGAAGAGGATCGGGTGGCCGATGCGCCAGTGCTCGTCCTGCTCGGTCTCATCGCCGACGAGACGGCGCTTGATGACGCCGTAGTCGGTGATCTCGAAGCCGATCTTCTTGTGGTCGGCGCCCTTGGAGCCGACCTGCGCGTTCCAGGCGTCGCGCTCCGCGGCCGGCTTCTGCTTGTTGATGGTGTAGCCGCCGAAGTAGCGGTGCAGCCACTGGAAGTGGAGCGGGTCGAGCGAGTTCTCCTGGCACTGGAGCCAGTTGCAGGGGAGCATGTAGGACGAGATGTCGCGCTGGCCGTCCCACGCGAGGACGTCCCAGCGCGGGAGGAGCGGGGCGGGCTCGGGGCCCATGTAGGCGAAGATGAAGCCGCCGAGCTCCTGGGCCCGGTACGCCTTGAGCTTGACCTTCTCCTTGAAGCGGCTGCCCTCGGGCTCCGATGGCTGGTCGATGCACTGGCCGTGGATGTCGTAGAGCCAGCCGTGGTAGGCGCAGCGGATGCCCTCGGGCTCAGGGATGCCGTAGGAGAGGTTGGCCTTGCGGTGCGCGCAGCTCGGCTCGATCAGGCCGAGCTCGCCGGCGGCGCTGCGGAACAGCACGAGGTCCTCGCCGAGGAGGCGGACCTCTTTCGTTGGCGTGTCGTCGTTGAGCTGCGAGCTGCCGGCGATGGGGTGCCAGTAGCGGCGCATCAGCTCGCCCATCGGCGTGCCGGGGCCGACCTGCGTCAAGCGCTCGTTCTGTTCCGTGGTAATCATGGGCGGACTCCCCGGCGGGCGTTTGCTGTCCGCCAAGGGTACCACCGCATGTGCTGGGGCCGCGACCATCGACCCATCCGCCGGCGCCAACCGCGGGCGGGCTGCTTATGAATGACAGCGACGCGCCGCGATCGGCGGTTCTACCCCTCATGGGTCAAGGGCTGTGCCCTTGCTAGGCGGCGATGGGCTCGCGCTCGGGCGCTGCCTCGGCGGGCGCCACCGGCGTGACGGGCTTCGCCGGCTGGGCCGTGGCCGTGCGCACGGCGGTGCGGCCGCTGCGCGCGGCTTCGCGGTCGGCGTGCTGTCTGAGCGCCTGGCCCATGAGATCGAGCCGGCCCGCGTACTGTGAAGCGATCAGGAAGTGCATGATCGCCCCGCTCACGGTCTCGTGGAGACCTCTATCTAATCCGAACAACGTGGTTCCTCCTTGGGGATATATCCCGGTTTGTTTCGGCCGCAGCGGAATACGCAGGCTTGAGCCGGAACATGCCGATGCAATCGCATCGCTGCTCCGATTAGCAGCCAGCGGGTTTCGAGTTCTGTCAGCCCGGTCAGGAAGGCGCTGGGAAGGAGATTCCCGGTTAGGAGCGTCAGTGAAGGGGTTCGCTAGGCTCGCCACCGCAGTCTATGGACATCGTATCACTTTACGGATTCCGCCGCAATAGGCCAAGGGCACCGGGCACGGCCGGCATCAGGCGCGCTCACGCAGGGCCGCTGGCCTCGGGTGCCGGCTCGTCCACCCCGCCCTGCCCTGCCGGGTGCGCGTGCTCCTTGACCGCACGCTCGAGCTTCCGGCGCGACGTGAGCAGGTAGTGGCCGCACGTGAGGCAGCGGATGCCGATGTCGGCGCCGAGGCGCTCGACGCGCCAGGCCGTCCCGCCGCACGGGTGCGCCTTGCGCAGCGTGAGCGCGTCGCCGAGGTGGAACTCTACGACCATGCGAAGCCCATCGCGTCGAGCTCGGCGTTGATCGCATCGCGCAGCCGCTCGGCTTCGGCGCGCGCCGCCTGGGCGTAGCCGGCGCCCTTCGAGGCGTAGAGCACCTGGCGGCCGACGGCGATGACGGCTCGGCGGCCGTTGGCGTCGACGCCGTTGCGGACCGACGCCGCGAGGTCGCCGCCCTGCGCGCCGACCCCCGGCACGAGGATCGGCATGGCGGGAGCGAGGCCTCGAATGCGAGCTAGCTCATCGGGGGCGGTCGCGCCGACGACGAGGCCGACGTTCCCACGCGTGTTCCACCCACCGGCCGCGATGGCGACCTGCTCGTAGAGCGGGCGGGGGCCGCCGGGCGAGTCGACGGTCAGCTCCTCGATGTCGGCCGCGCCGGGGTTGGACGTGCGCGTCAGCACGAACACGCCGCGGTCCTCGTAGGCCAGGAACGGCTCGAGCGAGTCACCGCCCATGTACGGGCTGACGGTGAGCGCGTCGGCGCCCCAGACCTCGAACGCGGCCTTGGCGTAGGCCACCGACGAGTTGGCGATGTCGCCGCGCTTCGCGTCGAGGATGACGGGGATGCCCTTCGCGTGCGCGGCCTCGACCGTCTCCTGGAGCGCGCGCAGCCCGTCGAGGCCGCCGGCCTCGTAGAAGGCGGAGTTGGGCTTGTAGACGCACACCAGGTCGTGCGTCGCATCGATGATGGCGCGGTTGAAGGCGGCGATGTCGTCGATCGGCATCGACGGCGCCCACGGGTCGAGGTTGATGCCCAGCAGACTCCGGTTCGTCTGGGCGGTCTCGTCCAGCCGGTCGATGAAGCGGCTCATGGCTTGCAGTGTACACAAGGCTCCGTCTAAGTTGGTCTCCCCCACGCAGGAGCGACTCATGGACCGAGCGGTACTCATACGGGAGGTGTACGACCGTCTGCTCGCACACCTCGGGCCCCAGGGATGGTGGCCGGGCGACGGCCCGTTCGAGACGATCGCCGGCGCGATCCTCACGCAGAACGCGGCGTGGGCGAACGCGGAGAAGGCGCTCGCGAACCTTCGCGCCGCGGAGGCGATGAGCTGGCCGGCGATCCGAGCGCTGCCGGAGGAGGAGCTCGCGCTGCTCGTCCGGCCCAGCGGCTACTTCAACGCCAAGGCGCGCAAGCTCAAGGCGTTCGCCGACTACATGGCGGGCCGCGGCGACACGCTCGACGGCACGAGCGGGGCCAAGGAGCTGCGCGCGGAGCTGCTCGCCGTCCACGGCATCGGGCCCGAGACGGCCGACGACATCGTGCTGTACGCCGCCGGGCTCGCCTCGTTCGTCATCGACACGTACACGCAGCGCATCGTGGACCGCCTCGGGATCGCGCCCGAACGGCGGAGCTACGACGCATACCAGGCGTTGTTCGAGGACGCGCTGCCCGCCGACGCGCCGGGGTACAACGAGTACCATGCGCTGCTGGACGCCCACGCGAAGGCGGTCTGCACGAAGCGGGAGCCGCGGTGCGGGGCGTGCGTGCTGCTGGACCTGTGCCCGACGGGGGCGGCCAGATCGCCCGGTCCAGGTACCCGTTCGCCCTGAGGCTCTCGAAGGGCGGACGCACGGTCGTGGGCAAGCGTTCGTTCGTGCTCTTGGACGGTGC
>JACZSI010000163.1 GCA_022574265.1 Chloroflexota bacterium
TTTACTTGATGACCCATCCGGACGTGCCGCTCCGGCTGAAGACGCTGCCGGTGCTCGCCCTGGCGTACCTCGTGTTCCCCAAGGACCTGTTCCTCGATCTCCGGCCCTTCGGTCTCATCGACGACCTCATCGTCGTCACGGTGCTCCTGGGCATCTTCACCTCGCGCGGCTGGTACCACATCGAGCGGGCGAAGAAGGGCAAGGACGACGCGATCCCGACCGCGTTCGAGGTCGTGGAGCCCGACGCCGAGCCCGAGGACGGCGGCGACGGAGAGGACGGGGACGCGGACGAGGAGCAGCCGCCGGAGGCCGGCAACCGCGCCTGAGCGCCCGTCCTTCGAGAGCCTCAGGACGAGCGGGTGAGCGGCGCTCCGTCCCCCTCGTGCCGTGCTCGTGATTCGCGCCTCCCGTAGGGGCGCACGGCGTGCGCCCTGCCCACGGCTATAATCCACCCATCGCGTCCAAGGAGCCCCCCGCATGGCCACGAACCCGCTGAAGAAGCACTCCGCAGAGATGACCGACGGGCCGTCCCGCGCGCCGGCCCGCGCCATGCTCAAGGCCATCGGCTTCACGGACGAAGACCTCGCCAAGCCGCTCATCGGCGTCGCCACGACCTGGATCGAGACGATGCCGTGCAACTTCAACCAGCGCGAGCTCGCCGGCTACGTCAAGGAGGGGATCCGCGAGGCCGGCGGCACGCCGATGGAGTTCAACACCATCGCCGTCTCCGACGGCGTCGCCATGGGCACCGAGGGCATGAAGGGCTCGCTCGTCAGCCGCGAGGTCATCGCGGACTCCATCGAGGTCGTGGCCCGGGGCCACTCCTTCGACGGCCTCGTCGTCATCGTCGGCTGCGACAAGACGATCCCCGGCGGCGCCATGGCGCTGGCGCGGCTCAACCTGCCCGGCCTCGCCTTCTACAACGGCTCGATCGCGCCCGGCAAGCTCGACGGCGTGGATCTCACGATCCTCGACGTCTTCGAGGCGGTCGGGGCGCACGGCGCGGGCAAGATCGACGACGCGCGGCTCAAGGCCATCGAGGACGCGGCATGCCCCGGCGCGGGCGCGTGCGGCGGGCAGTTCACCGCCAACACGATGGCGATGGCGCTCGAGTTCCTGGGCATCAGCCCCGCGGGCGCGAACGCCGTCCCCGCGCTCGGCCGGGCGAAGGCCGACGCCGCCCGCGACGCCGGACGGCTCGCCGTGCAGCTGCTCAAGGACGACGTGAAGCCACGTGACATCATGACGCGTGAGGGTTTCGAGAACGCCATCGCCGGGTTCGCCGCCACCGGAGGGTCGACGAACGCGGTCCTGCACCTCCTCGCCATCGCCCGCGAGGCCGGCGTCGAGCTCACGATCGACGACTTCGACGTCATCTCGGAGCGCACGCCGATCGTCGCAAGCCTCAAGCCCGCCGGCGCCTACGTCGCCGAGGACCTCTACAACGCGGGCGGCTACGGCCTCGTCTCGAAGGAGCTCGTCGGCGCGGGCCTCGCCCACGCGGGCGCGCGCAACGTCGACGGCGCGACCTTCGGCGACATCGCGGACGCCGCCGTCGCGACCGCCGGCCAGCAGGTTGTCGTGTCCGTCAAGCAGCCGCTCAAGGCCACCGGCGGCATCGCCATCATGCGCGGCAACCTCGCCACCGACGGCTGCGTCGTCAAGCTCGCCGGCCACGAGCGCAGCTTCCACCGCGGCCCCGCACGCGTCTTCGACCGCGAGGAGGAGTGCTTCGCCGCCGTCCAGTCGGGCGCGATCAAGCCCGGCGACGTCGTCGTCATCCGCTACGAGGGCCCCGTCGGCGGCCCCGGCATGCGCGAGATGCTCGGTGTGACGGCCGCGATCGTCGGCGCGGGCCTGGGCGACGACGTGGCGCTCATCACGGACGGCCGCTTCTCCGGCGCGACGCACGGCTTCATGGTCGGCCACATCGCGCCAGAGGCGGCGGTGGGCGGCAACCTGGGCCTCGTGCGCGAGGGCGACTCGATCGTGCTCGACGTCGAGAAGCGCCGCCTCGACGTCGAGGTCTCGGACGCCGAGCTCGCGGAGCGCCGCAAGGCCTGGCGCGCCCCCGCGCCGCGCTACACCACGGGCGTCTTCGCCAAGTACGTGCGCAGCGTCGCCTCGGCCAGCGAGGGCGCGATCACGAGCCCGGGGCTTGCTGGGAGCGTGTGGTAGGCAGGGCACAGCCCTGCACCCATAAGGGGTAGTACCGCGGTCTGAGGGCGGCGGCTGTCATGCCGAGCCGCCGACGTTGTCATCCCGAGCGCAGCGAGAGATCTCTTATCGTTCGTGGCCCGCCTCGCGCACCGGCTGGGGAGTGCAGAGAGCCTGCCCTGAGCCTGTCGAAGGGAAGGGGGCCGGGGGATGGTCGAAACGGCTGTGGCGCAGGCGGTGCGTACTGACACCGCCCCCTCGCGCGGTCGGCGGCCCCTCGCGTAGCGTCCGGTGCCATGGAAGCACTCGTCGGCATCCTTGGTGCGGCAGTCCTCGTTCTCGCCGGTGCGGTCGTCTATCTGGTGACGCGCGGCGGCGGGCAGCTCGATGCGAAGAAGCAGCTCATCGACGCGCAGCTCGCCGAGATTGGCAGCAAGCTCGAGCGGGTCACGTCCGCCGTCCAGGGCGTCGACACCCGGCTCACGACGCAGCTCCGCACCTTCGGCGAGCAGACGGCCGCGCTCACGACGAGCACCGAGTCGCTGCGCAGCGTGCTGGCGAATTCGCGCGCTCGTGGCCAGTGGGGCGAGCGCATGGCCGAGGACATCCTGCGCGCCATCGGGCTCGTCGAGGGCGTGAACTACCGGAAGCAGCCGACGCTCGCCGACGGACGCGGGCGCCCCGACTTCGTCTTCTTCCTGCCGGGCGACCTCAGCCTGAACATGGACGTGAAGTTCCCGTTCGACAACTACCGCCGCTACATCGAGGCCGAGTCCAACGCCGCACGGGAGACATACGAGAAGGCCTTCCTCCGCGACGTCCGCGGCCGCATCAAGGAGATCGCGACGCGGGAGTACATCGACCCGGAGGGCGGGACGGTCGACTACGCCCTGCTGTTCGTCCCGAACGAGAGCGTGTACGCGTTCATCTGCGAGCGCGACAGCACCGTGCTCGACTACAGTCTGAGCGTGCGGGTCGTCTGCTGCTCGCCGCACATGCTCTTCGCCATGCTGGCGCTCGTGGACCAGGCGGCCCGGACCCTCGGCATCCGCAAGGCGTCCGAGGAGATTGTCTCGCTGATGGGCCGCTTCAACGCGGAGTGGCGCCGGTTCGGCGATAGCCTGGAAGCGCTCGGGAAGCGGCTCGCGTCCTCCGAGCGCGCCTACGGCGAGCTCATCGGCCCGCGCAAGCGCCGGCTCGAGCGCTCGCTCGACGCCATCGACGCGCTCCGGGACCAGCGCGGCCTGCCCATCGCCTCCGACGAGCAAGGCTCGTTGCTGCCGGACGACGCGCTCTTCGCCCTCGCCTCGGTCGAGGACGGCGAGGACTAGCGGGCCTAGGACTCGCGCCCGCCCGCCCGGCTGCCCGTAGAATCAGCCCATGTCCATCGTCGTCTTCGCCCTCATCCTCGTCGTCATCGCAGCCGCCATCGGCGTGCCCGTGCTCGCACGCAGCGGCGGCCGCGGGGTGAGCGACGCCGACGCGGCCGTTCTCGGCGCGGTCGTGCTCACGCTCGGGCTC
>JACZSI010000164.1 GCA_022574265.1 Chloroflexota bacterium
GCGGGCGCGTCGTCGTCGATATGTCGGGCGTGCCGGGCGACGGGATCCCCGACGGCATGAAGGTCGACACGGAGGGCCGCATCTACTGCACCGGCCCGGACGGCCTGTGGGTGCTCGACGCCACGGGACGCCACCTCGGCACGCTGCCGCTCCCGGAGCGCGCCAACAACGTCGCCTTCGGCGGGCCTGGCTACCGCACGATGCTCATCGCGGCCGCGACGTCGGTCTACAGCGTGCGGCTCCACTCGACGGGCGTGGTGCCGCCGGGCGCGCGGGCGCTCATGCGCTAGTCGCCGTCGCCATAGTCCCACTCGTAGTCGCGGTCCTTGTAGACGACGTCAGGCATGAGGCTCTCACGCCCGCGCTTGGCGAGCTCCGCTTCGAAGTACTCGCGGACCTTGGGAGCCTCGTCGGGGTACTCGATCTGATGGCGGTAGTCCCCGGCGCCCGCGAACTGCGGCAGGTGGCCGAACTTGAGGTAGCGCGCCGGCTCCGTGCCCAGGTTGAAGTGCTGGTGGTACCAGCCGCCGGGCGGCGTGAAGACGGCGGCCTCGCCCCAGGGGCAGACCACCGCCTCCTTGCCGGGCTCGGTCAGCAGCGAGTAGCCCTCGCCGCGGGGGATCACGATGACCCGGCCGGGGCCGTGCAGGTGCGCTTTTTTGTACATCGACGCGTCGAAGACCGACATGGACGCGCTCATGTTCGTGCCGGGGAACCGGACGTTCACGGAGGTCCCACCGGCGCCTCGGTGGCGGTACGGGGAGAGCTTGTCCCACGCCGCCATGTCCGGGAAGAAGTTGCCCACCCAGGTGGCGCCGCCGTGCGCCGCCACCGGCATGCTGTCGTCCCGCGTCGCGCCCTCGCGCTCGGCCGCCGGGTCGACGGCGCCGCGTCCCAGCACCGCCTTGGCCTGCGAGTAGAGATCCTCGCCCTGGCCGTAGAGCAGGCTTGGGTCCTCGTACGGGTTCTTGAAGAAGAAGTCGGGGTCCGGCACGACCGTCATGGCCATCGGCATGTAGTTGTAGTGGAGCAGCCGCGCCGGCTGGTCGCCGCGCGCGTTCGAGAGCTGCGCGTATGCGTAGCGCGGCACGTGGAACATCGCGTGCGGGGCCCACTCGAAGCTCGTCTTGGGGCCCTCGCCCGCCCAGACGCTGGCCAGGCCGGAGCCGGAGAGCACGTAGATCGTCTCTCCGATGGGCATCTTGAGCGGCGGCAGCGTCACGCCGGGCGGGATCTCGACGATCCGGGCCTCGCTCACGCCCTCCATGCCCTTGAGCTGGAGGAAGGCGGCGTTGCACCCCCGCTCCTCCCACCAGCCGAGCTCGACCTCGCGCAGGTCGGAGATGTAGTGGCCGCGGTGGACCGGGATGCCGATCGACTCGATCCACTCGTCGTAGACGAGGTGGCTGCGCCGCCGCTCGCTCGGTGCCTCCGTCATGGCCGCTCCTCCTCGGGCTGAGGGCTGTGGGATCAGGCCGGCAGCTCGTGCTTGAAGTTCTTGCGCGAGGGGAAGAAGCGCCGCATGTTGGGCGTGGCGCCGTTCTTGAGGCACTCCTCCTCGAAGAGATCGAGCACCTCGGGGGCCTCGTCGTCGTACTCGATCTGGCGCCCGCCGTCCTTCATGCTGACGTCGGCGCCCTCGCCCGCGCCCGCACGTGGCGCGCGGAGCCCCATCAGCCCCGGCGTGAGCGCGAGGTAGCGCGCGCGGCGCGTGCCGGAGTTGAAGTGCTGGTGGAGGCAGTCGTCGCTCGGCACGATGACGAGCGAGCCGACCTTCCAGTCGGCCTTCCGCACGTCGGAGCGGTCCTCCTTCGTCCACAGAAGCGAGTAGCCGGCGTCGCCGCTCAGGAGCACCAGGTTGGCGCCCGGGCCGTGCTTGTGCGCCTTCTTGTAGGTGCCCACCGGGAACTCGGAGACGTGGGCCTTCGTGGAGTTCCCCGAGAGGTAGAAGAAGGCATTGATGCCGCCCGCGCCGCGCTCGTCCCAGGACCACAGCGGCATGTCGGGGGCGTTCGGTATGAAGTTGGAGACCCAGAGGCGGCCGCTGTAGAGCGTGCCGTTCCCGCTGAAGTAGTCCTCCTGGCCCCCGAAGCGCCCCTTGAAGCGGGTGTCCGTGTTGAAGATGAACTCCGCGTCGTTGAAGAGGCGCATCATGGGCGGGGCGTTCGTGACCGCCAGATAGCGCGCGGGCTCGACGCCGCTGCCGTTGAAGTGCTCGTACCAGCAGTTGAGCGGGACCGAGAACAGCGCGCCCTTCTGCCACTCGAACGTGCTCTTCTCGCCGTCCGCGTCCCAGATGGTCGTGGCGCCGCGGCCGGAGAGCACATAGACGATCTCCTCGTACATGTGGTGCTCGGGCTCCGAGCGCCCGCCGGGCTTGATCTCGATGAGCTGGGAGTCGTTGGTGAGCACCGGGTACGGGATGTTGATGACGGCGCCGGAGCCGCCCTTGCGCTCCCACGGGCCCAGCTCGACGTCGTTGAGGTCGGCGAAGGCGAACTCGTCGATGACCTTCACGCCCTCGCGCTCGAGCCAGCGGCGGTAGGGGTCGTCGAGGAGGAAGTCGTCCAGCCCCGTCCGCTCCTCGGCCCTGATCATGTCCCGGTCGGTTTCGGTCGCCATGGCTGCCTCCCTGCTGCGCACCTCTAGGCGATACGCCCGCACGTGGGCGGGTCGGAGTCACCTGCGGCGCATCATCGCACGCGGGCGGCCGTACTCCAAGCCCGGCTTGCGGGACGGTGTCGACGGCGTGCGAACGGACGCTCCAAGGCATGCAGATCGAGCCCGATGGGGTCGCCCGCAACCCCGCCGGGTGATGTATATTTCCGGCGGCAACCGGCAGCCTGCAGGATTTCGGATGCCGCGGAGCTCACCCCCGGCCGTTCAGATGCGCCGGGCCGACGGACGAACCGTGACACGAGGAGAGCGCCGATGCATCTTGCCCATTCGCTCGGGGTAGAAACCACGTACTCGCACGGGAAGCTCGGGGCCATCCTCGGCGCGACGGGCGTGTATGTCGTCGCCGTTCTGATGCTGCGCCCAGCCAGCGGCGATTCCATCCTGATCGCTGTGATCGTTCCGGTCTTGATAACCGCCTGGAGCTTCGGAGCCCGGGCAGCGCTACTCGCGAGTCTGCTGGCCATCATGCTGAATGTGTTCTTCGTAACCATAGTTGGGGATGTGGGCATGGCCGCGTGGCTCCTCGGTGGGGGCGCTCTGGCGCGCGGCGCGGCTCTTACCGGGGCGGCGCTGGTGATCGGACACTTGCGGGATGTCCGGGAGCGCCTAGACCACGAGCTGGTCGAGCGGGACAAGCGACATGACGCCCACCGGTTCCTCGCCGAGATCGCCACGAACATGGCGGAGGGTGTGTATCTGATCCGGGACAGCGACGGCGTCATCGTCTACGCCAACCAACGGTTCGAGGAGATGTTTGGCTACGGGGCGGGCGAGCTCATCGGCAAGGACGCCTCCGTGCTCAATGCGCCCGGCGAGAAGAACCCCGAGGAGGTGGCTCGGGAGATCATGGAGACCCTCAGAGCGACGGGCTCCTGGCGGGGCGAGATCTGGAACGTCAAGAAGGACGGCACTCCGTTCTGGAGCCGCGCCTCCGTGTCCACCTTCGCGCACCACGAGCACGGGACCGTCTG
>JACZSI010000165.1 GCA_022574265.1 Chloroflexota bacterium
TGAACTGGGGATGCGTCCCCAGCAAGTCGCTCATCCGCAACGCCGAGGTCCTGCGGCTCGTGCGGAACGCCGGCGACTTCGGCATCACGACCGGCCCGGTCGAAGCCGACTACGGCGCGGCGCTGAAGCGCAGCCGCGGGGTCGTCGACCGGCTCGGCAAGGGGATCAAGGCCCTGTTCCGCAAGCACGGCGTCGAGCTGCTCGAGGGCGAGGCGCGGCTGCTGGACGGCCGCACGATCGCGGTCGGCGGCGAGCGCATCACGGCCACGAACGTCATCGTCGCCACGGGGTCGCGGGCGGCAACGCTGCCCGGCGTCGACGTGGACGGCGACGTGGTGATGACGTACCGCGAGGCGATCGTGAGCGCCACCGCCCCCACCCGCGCCGTGATCATCGGCGGCGGCGCCGCGGGGCTGGAGTTCGCCTACGTGTACGCCGCCTACGGAGCGCACGTCACGGTCGTCGAGATGGAGCCGCGCATCCTGCCCAAGGAGGACGCGGAGGTCTCCGCGGCGCTCACCCGCTCGCTCAAGAAGCAGGGCATCGACTTCCTGACCGGCTCCAAGGTCACCGGCGTCGAGCGCGACGGGGACGGCGCCACGGTCCACGTCGAGACGCCGGACGAGCGGGTGTCGCTGCACGTCGACCGCGTCCTGGTCAGCATCGGCATCGTGCCGAACACGGACGGCCTCGGCATCGAGGACGCCGGCGCGGTCCTGGAGCGCGGCTACGTGCAGGTCGACGGCGAGCTGCGCGCGAACGCCGATGGGCTGTTCGCGATCGGCGACGTCGCGGGCACGCTGCCGCTGGCGCACGTCGCGCAGGCCCAGGGCGCGTACATCGTCGAGCGCATCGCGGGCGAGGATCCGCGGCCCCTCGACTACCAGGCGATGCCGCGCGCCGTCTACACCAACCCGCAGGTGGCGAGCATGGGCCTCACCGAGGAAGAGGCGGGAGCGGACGGCCGCCAGGTGAAGGTCGGGAAGTTCCCGTTCCTCGCGAGCGCGAGGGCGCTGGCGGCCGGTGCCAGCGAGGGGTTCGCGAAGGTGGTGGTGGACGCCTCCACGGGCGAGCTGCTCGGCGCGCACCTGATCGGCCACGACGTGACGGAGCTGCTGGGCGAGCTGAGCCTGGCCCGCATCGTGGAGGGCACCGCCTTCGACGTCGGCGCGGTGGTCAACGCGCACCCGACGCTCTCCGAGGCGGTGAAGGAGGCCGCGCTGGCAGCCGAGGGCCGCGCCATACACATCTAAGTACTGGTATCCTCTCGCAAGGGTAAGGCCGCGAGCGCGAAACCGTGTACGATGAGTCCACGCGGCGCTGGCCGCGGGCAGACTCGGGAGGTCCGTCGATGGCCACAGATACGTACGACTTCGCCTTCGCTATCGGAGGCGAGGCCGGGCAGGGGATCGCGACGCCGGGCAACACGATGGCCCGCATCTTCGTCCGCCGCGGGCTCCACCTCGTCGCGTACAACGCCTTCCAGTCGATCATCCGCGGCGGCCACATCTTCCTGACGGTCCGCGTCAGCGACGACATGATCCACACCCACGGCGACAAGCTCGACCTGCTGCTCTGCCTGAACCAGGACACGATGGACCGCCACCTGCACCTGATGGGCCCCGGAACGGCGGTCATCTACAACAGCGACAAGATCACGCCCGGTGACGCACAGACGGGCGTGCAGCTCTGCGGCCTGCCCATCGGCGAGCTGACCAACACCACGCGCACCGGTCTCAACCAGAACACGGTGGCCCTCGGCGCGATGATGCACCTGATCGGCATGGACATCGACGTGCTCGAACAGAGCCTCGCGCAGCAGTTCCAGCGCAAGGGCGAGGCGGTCGTCAACGAGAACGTCAACGTGGCGCGCGCGGGGTACGAGCACGCCAAGGCGAGCTTCACGCCCTTCCCGGCGCCCGTCGCGACCGGCCCGAAGCCGCTGGCGATCTGGTCCGGCAACGACGCGCTGGCGATGGGCGGCGCCGTCGCGGGCGTCAAGTTCTACGCCGCGTACCCCATGAGCCCGTCAACCGGCGTGCTCCATTGGATGGCCAACAACGCCCGCAACCTGGGCATCATGGTGCGCCAGGTGGAGGACGAGATCGCCGTCGCGAACATGGTCATCGGCGCGGCCCACACCGGCGTGCGCGCCATGTGCGCGACCTCCGGCGGCGGCTTCGCGCTCATGACCGAGGCGATCGGCGCGGCCGGCATGATGGAGATCCCCGCGGTGTTCATCGACGTACAGCGCGCGGGCCCGTCCACCGGCGTGCCGACGAAGACGGAGCAGGGCGACCTGTGGCAGGCGCTCGGGGCGAGCGCGGGCGACTTCCAGCGGTTCATCGTCGCGCCGCTGCACACCCTCGATGCGTTCAACGTGATGTCGGAGCTCTTCAACCTGGTGGACCAGGTCCAGTGCCCCGGCATCGTGCTCTCCGACCTGCTCATCTCCGAGGGCAACTACAGCGTGGACCCGGACTACCTGAACCTCCATCCCGCGATCAACCGCGGCGAGCTCATCACCAGCCCCAACGGCAAGGACGACGCGCCGTATCACCGGTACGCCAACACGGAGAGCGGCGTCTCACCGCGCGCGGTGCCCGGCGTCGAGGGCCACGTGCACGTGGTCGCCACGGACGAGCACGACGAGGACTCGCGGCTCCTGAGCGACGAGTTCACGAACCCGCACATCCGCCGCATGATGGTCGAGAAGCGGGCGCGCAAGTTCGAAGGCATCATCGATCAGATCGCGCCGCCCGAGCTCCAGGGCCCGGCGGACGCCGACGTGACGCTCATCGGCTGGGGCTCCGTCTACATGCCCATCTTCGACGCCCTCAAACTGCTGGAGGCCAAGGGCATCAAGGTCAACTTCCTGCCCATCAGATGGATCGTCCCGTTCCACGCCGAGCAGGTCATGGCGGTGCTGAACGCTGCGAAGAAGGTCATCATCGTCGAGAACACCCAGTCCGGACAGTTCGCGCGCTTCCTGCGCAGCGAGACCGGCTTCAGCGCCAACGGCCACATCCGCAAGTACGACGGCGAGCCGTTCATGCCCCACCACATCGTCGACGGCGTGGTGGACCTGATGGAGAAAGAGAACGAAAGCTACATCCCCTACCAAGAGGTCGTGGTGTAGCGTGGAACACCGAAGCACACAGGGGTATCGCACATGACCACCGTTACCGACGACAAGCCGTTCATCGAGCTGACGGCCAAGGACTTCAAGAGCAACATCGACCCGGACTGGTGTGCTGGGTGCGGGGACTTCGGCGTCCTCAACGCCCTCCAGCGGGCCTGCGCCGAGCTCGGTCTCCGGCCGCACCAGATCCTCACGGTGAGCGGCATCGGCTGCTCGTCCAACATGCCCGGCTACATCCACGCCTACGGCATGCACACGCTGCACGGCCGCTCGCTGGCCGTCGCCACGGGCGCCAAGCTGGGCAACCACGAGCTGACGGTCATCGCCACCGGCGGCGACGGCGACGGCTACGGCATCGGCGGGAACCACTTCACGCACACGGCGCGGCGCAACATCGACCTGACGTACATGGTCATGAACAACCAGATCTACGGGCTCACCACCGGCCAGGTCTCGCCCACGAGCTCGCCGGGCATGAAGACCAAGAGCACGCCGTT
>JACZSI010000034.1 GCA_022574265.1 Chloroflexota bacterium
GAAGAAGGTCGTGTCACCGTCGAGCGTGCTCTCGGCCCACAGATCGCCATCATGCTCACGGACGGTGCCCTGGCACATGCTCAGCCCGAGACCTGTCCCGCCGCCCACTTCCTTCGTCGTGAAGAAGGGCTCGAAGATCCTTCCGAGGACCTCCGGCGGTATCCCTGGGCCGTCGTTGGCGAGCGTGATCTCGACGAGGCCGTCGGATGCGCCGCACGTGACGGTGATGGCCCCTGGCCGCCCGGCGCTCGCGATCGCCTGTTCGGCGTTGGTGAGGAGGTTGAGCATCACCACGGTGAGCTGCTGCTCGTCCCCCAGGATGAGCGGCAGGCTCTTCGAGAAGTGCGTGCGGAGCTCGATGGCGTGCTTCCGCAGGTCGTACTCCTTGAGGTGGCATGCCCGCTCCACGACGGCCCGGACGTCCACCGGGCGACGCTCCGGCTCGCGCTTCCGGGCGAACGACAGGAGGTTCTGCACGATCTTGGACGCGCGCTGACTTTCGGCGTACACCGTCTCCAGGTCGGACCGGGCCTGCGCCGAGAGGCTCTCCTCGCCCAGTACCAGCTGCGTGAAGCCCATGACGCTGTTGAGCGGGTTGTTGATCTCGTGCGCGACGCCGGCGGCGAGCTGACCGATCGACGCGAGATGCCGCGTGCGATCGAGGTGCTCCGCCTCGGCTTCTCGGAGCACTCGCTCCGCTTCCTTGCGCTCGGTGATGTCCTCGATCATCCGGAAGACGTGCTCTACCTGGCCCGTGCGGCTCGGAACGGCGGTGGCGGTGACATATGCCCATACGGTCTCGCCGCTGCTGTGTACGAACTGCCGCTCGTAGCGCAGCGTTCCGGTTTCCGTGCTTGCGAGGCGTCTGGAGATGTTTTCGCTCGGCGGCGGGCTATCGAGTCTGAAATCGCGTAACCGCGATCCGCGTAGCTCATCCGCCGTGCGCCCGAGCATCTCTTCCAGGGCGGGGTTCGTCTGCACAATGATGCCGTGTGCTTCGGTGATGGCGATGCCCAATGGGGCGGACTCGAAGAGCGCCCGGTAGCACTCCTCGTTCTCCCGAAGTGCGCTCTGCACGGCTTCGCGCTCGGACAGCTCCCGCTCGTGCTGGGCTCGGAGGTCCCGCAGGCGCCCGACCAGCACTGCCGCCCCGGTAAGTGCCGCGCCGCGCGCCAGAGCGCCCCCCATGAGGAGCCACGCCGCGATGCCCTCATCCCCAACCACCGTTACGAAGAACACGTTCAACATGATGGCCAGCAGGCTCGCGAGTAGAGCGGCCCGGGCTCCGAAGCTCCAGGCGGTAATCAAGACCGGAACGATCACAGCGATCAGGATCGAATCGCCGGCGGCTGGACGCAGCATCAGAACGGCGGCGACATACATGGTCGTCGCGCCGAGGATAGCTCCGAGCTTGCGGTGCGAGTATGTGGCTTCCATCCCGAGCAGGCGGACGAGATCCATCGGTGCCCCTTGCGCCGCCAGGCGCACATCAACGGCCGCGGATGCGCTCCGCGGCCCCGGGGTTGGTTTCGAGCTGCCGGTTACCGCCGGAAATATACATCACCGGGCCGCGTTGTGGGCGACTCCCTGGGCTCGATCTGCAAGCTGCGGTGCGTCCGTCCGCGCGCCGTCGACGCTGTCTTGCAAGCGGGGCTTGGAGTACGCCCACGCGCGCGCGGTGATGCGCCGCGGCCAGGGCAGACAGGCGCGGCTGAGCACCGACTACGAGTGGGGCTACGGCGACGGCGACTAGCGCATGAGCGCCCGCGCGCCCGGCGGCGCCACGCCCGTCGAGTGGAGCCGCACGCTGTAGACCGACGTCGCGGCCGCGATGAGCATCGTGCCGTAGCCAGGCCCGCCGAAGGCGACGTTGTTGGCGCGCTCCGGGAGCGGCAGCGTGCCGAGGTGGCGTCCCGTGGCGTCGAGCACCCACAGGCCGTCCGGGCCGGTGCAGTAGATGCGGCCCTCCGTGTCGACCTTCATGCCGTCGGGGATCCCGTCGCCCGGCACGCCCGACATATCGACGACGACGCGCCCGCCGCTCAGGCTGCCGTCCGCGTTCACGTCGTATGCGCGCACGAGCTTTTCCTCGAGACTGTTGTCGATGTAAAGCGTGCGCTCATCTGGAGAGAATGCCAGGCCGTTGGGGTAGGGGAGGTCCCACACGACCGGCTCGATCCCACCGTCCGGAGCCACCCGGAAGACGACGCTCGAGCCGAGCTCCCGGTCGGCGTCCGCGACCAGCGGCTCGGGGTCCGTGAAGTAGATCGCGCCGCCAGAGCTACAGACGACGTCGTTGGGGCGGTTCAGACGCTTGCCCTCGAAGCTGTCGGCCACCGTCGTGATGGAGCCGTCGGGCTCCATGCGCGATAGGCGGCGCCCGTAGCCCTCGCACATCAGCAGCCGCCCCTCGATGTCGAACGTCAGGCCGTTCGTCCGTCCGCTGTTGGAGCGGACGACCTCCGGCGAGCCACCGGGGGCCAGCTTGAAGACGAGGTTCGGCCGCGTGTCGACGAAGAGCCAGTAGCCCGCGGGGTGCCATAGCGGGCCCTCGGTGTACTCAAAGCCGGTGGCGACGCGCTCCACCTCGCCTGCGACGATGCCGGATAGATCACTCATGGCGCTTCCTCGATCGCGCGGCCAGCCCGCTCAGATCCTGAACGTGACCATCTGACGCCAGCGCAGGGCGACCGCGGCGAGCACGGCGAGCGCGAAGACGCCGCCGCCCAGCAGCGCTCCGCTGGCACCGAGGACCGTCGCGGCGGCGCCGGTGCCGATGAGGCCCACCGACGACGTGCCCTGCGTGAAGACTTGGACGACCGACGTCGCCCGTCCGCGGATGTCGTCGGGCACGAGCAGCTGGAGCGTGGTCCTGCGGATGATCGCGCTGACGCCGTCGAACCCTCCCGCCGCTGCGAGCGCGGCCAGCGAGAGGATGAACCACGGCGAGAGCGCGAACACGAACACGGCCGCGACGTACCCCACGATGCCGAGCGTGACGGCGAGACCCCTCCGCGGCACGTCGCCGAACGCGAGCAGGACGCCGGAGCCGATCAGGAAGCCGACCGCCGGAGCGGACGTCAGGAAGCCGAAGCCCGCGGAGCCCACACCGAGCTTGTCCGCGTAGAAGGGCAGGAGCACCTTGTAGCTGGTGAAGAGCATCGCGGTGAAGTCGACGGTGGTGAATGCCACGACGACCGGTGTCCTGACCACCCAGCGTATGCCCTCGAGCAGCTCCGTACGCCCGAACCGGGGGCGCGCGCGGGCCTCGGCGGGCCGCGGATCGCTGAGCAGGAGCACGGCGGCCAGCGCGGGCACGTACATCGCCGTCGTCACGACGTACGCGGCCCCGATCCCCGACAGGGAGATCAGCAGCCCGCCGATGGAGGGGCCGATCAGGATCGAGCCCTGACGGACGCTGGAGGCAAGCGTGAGCGCGTTCATCAGGTGCGAGCGGGGCACGGAGCCGTAGATCAGCGCGGTGCGAGCCGGGCCGTCCAGTACCGTCGCTATCGCGCTCACGAGCGTGGTCGCGTAGATGTGCCAGAGCTCGAGGTTGCCGGTGACGAACAGCAGGGCGAGCGCGCCGGTCGTGACGAAGCTCATGCCGTAGCCGACCAACAGGATCTTGCGGCGGTCGACCATGTCCGCGAGCAGGCCGCCCAGGAGCCCCAACGCGAACAGCGGCAGCACCCGCAGGGAGCCGAGGAGCGCAAGGGGCAAGAAGTCGTGGGTGAACTGGAATACCACCCAGAAGTTGACGACCTCGCGCATCTGCATGCCCGTGGACCCAAGCAAGCCGCTGCCTGCCAGCAGCCGGTACTGTGCGTAGCGCAGCGAGCCCCACGGGCGCACGCGGACGCTCACGGTCTCTTGCGTGGGCTCGCTCTCTTGAGGTGCGGACGACTCGGTCACGGGCGCGTCATGCCTCGGCGGTCAGACGACGGTTGGACGAGGCGATGATAGCGGGCAGCTAGCTCGAGGTGCAGAAGGGGTGCAGCCCGCCCATCTCGCAGGTCGCGCCCACGGAAGCGATCGCTTCCTCGTAGTCCTTGTGGATGGCCGGGTCCTCGTCCTCGAACTCGATCTGGTCGCCGCCCTCTTTGAGGCTCTTGTAGACGTAGGCGCCGCCGCCGGCCTTGGGCTTCTCGCTGCCCCAGCCGATCGCCAGGAACAGGCAGGGCTCCTTGCCCGTGTTGAAGTGCTGGTGGAACCACATCTCCGGCGGCACGAACATCGTGCCCGGCTTCCAGGGGACCGTCTGCACCGGCTCGCCGTCCTTCCACATCAGCGAGTAGCCCTCGCCGCGCAACAGGAGGACGTGGATGCCGGGGCCGTGGCGGTGCGCCTTCTTGTAGAACCCGACCGGCCACGACGATGCGTGGGAGCGCACGGTGGAGTTCACCATGTTGAAGCCGGTGCCCAGCGCACCCGGGGTGCGTCCGCCACGCGCCTTGCTGTCCGTCGCGATCCTGCTGGAGGAGTCCACGTCGGCGATGAAGTTGGTCGTCCAGCCGCCGCCTGGGTCCGGCGAGTCGGCCTGCGTGAAGTAGCCCGCCTTGCCGTCGAAGCGGTCGTCGAACACGAACGGGTTCTTGAAGACGAAATCGAGGTTCTTGAACGTGTCGATCACGCGCGGCGCGGCCGTCATGGCCACGTAGCGGGCCGGCTCGGTGCCCGAGCCGTTGTGGTGCTGGTAGTTCGCGTTGGGCGGCATCGCGAAGTAGCTGTGCTTGCCCCACTCGAAGGTCTGCTTCTCGCCGCCGTCGAGCCACACCGACGTCGCGCCACGGCCGCTCACGATGAACACCGTCTCTTCGTAGATGTGCTTGATGGGGTTGAGCGACTTGCCCGGCGGTATCTCGCAGATATAGGTGTCGTTGAAGCCGCCCGTCCCCAAGAGGTTCACGAACACGCCGGAGCCGCCGCGGGACGCCCACGGGGTGAGCTCGACGTCCATCAGGCTCGGCACGGACAGCCCACGGATGGTCGGCAGCCCCTCGGCCTCCTTCCACCGCTCGTACGGCGACTTATAGGCCATCGCCATCTTGTTGTATTCGGTCTCGGGCTGCTTGGTCTTCGTTTCTTGTGCCATCCCTCGTCCCTCCGGTGCGGCTTCCAGCGCGAGGCTAGGGCGCCCCGATGGCGGTGTCAAGCGGGCGCCAGGCGCAGGGGCGGCAACGCATCTTGCGCCGCCGGCTCGTCCGGAGGTAGCCCCCCGAAAGTACGCCGCCGCATGGGTCCACCGGACATCGGCAATCAGCGCGTCCGGCCGTACGCTCCCGCCGCTGGACGTTTCGGTGACGCCGAGCGGGCCCCGGTCCAGGGGACGCGGTTGCCGCACCGAGGCGGCTTCCCGTCAGCGGTGGAGACGGAGGGACCGGCCTGATGTCAACGATGAGGGGGCTCGCGGACCGCATCTTCCGGTTTTGGCCGGAGCTGCGATGCGATGCCTGCCACTTTGGGAATGCGCCCGGCATGACGTTCTGCCAGGCGTGCGGCACGGTGCTGGGAGACAGCAAGTGCCCGCAATGCGGCGTCGTGAACCCCGCGGACGTGGTGGTGTGTGGGTTCTGCCGGTGCGCGATAGCACGGACGCAGTCCGCGCGGCCAGTGCAGCGGGACATCCATGAATCGGTGGCGCCGCTGCCCGCCGTCCCCCATGAAGACCCACCGCCCGCCGCGCTCATCGGCTTCGGAGCGGTCCTGTCGCTGGCGGCTGCTGCCTACCCGTGGTACATGCTCGGTGGCATCGAAGCTGCCTCTGAGCAGCGGGCGACCATCGCCCAGCTGCTCGAGGTGGGCTGGCGGGGGTTCCCCGGCGTGCCCTTGACGCTTATCACGATCGCAGCCGTGGCCTCGATGATGGCCTCCGTGCTCAAGCGGCTGGAGGCCGTGCGCCCCGCGGTGGCCGTGGTCTCGGGCCTCGTCATGCTGCTGTCCGCCGCCTGGCTGAGCGAGGGGTTCGAGCTGATGCGGACCGCGGGGTCGGCACCCGCGATGCCCGACACCGGCGCCACCTTGATGGCGATCGGCGCGATCGTCCTGCTCGCGGTTGGGCTCTCCCTGTGGAGCCGTCCGCCCGCCGAAGGCCCCGCGCGCTCCTCGCCTCGCACGCTCATCCCACTGACCGCCGCTCCCGCCGCCTAACCGTCGCTTGAGTGAGACACCGCGACGGCCTATCATCCGGCTCGTCGCCGAACGCGGAGCGGGGAGAGCAGCCGTGAGCGAGCGGATCGTGTCGCTTCACGCCGGGTACGATAACGCGGACCACTTCGTGGACGGCTACGTGGCGCGGCCGGCCGCGGGGGGCGTCCGGCCCGCCGTGGTCCTGATCTCCGGGATGAGCGGCCTGAACTGGTTCCAACGCCAGATCACGCGCACCTTCGCCGAGGCCGGGTTCGTCACGCTCTCCCCTGACCTCTTCGACGGCGCGCACCCCGAGGGCCGTACGCCGGCGCTGCTCCAGAAGAACTCGCTCGACATCGACCGCGCGGTCGGCGACGTCACGTCCGGCGCCCGGTTCCTGCGCGACCTGCCGTGGGTCGAGAGCGACGCTCGGGTCGGCGTCGTCGGCTTCTGCCTGGGCGGAGGGCTCGCGCTGCTGAGCCTTGGGCGGACGGACGCCTTCGGCGCCGGCGTCATCTACTACCACAGCCTCTTCCCGGACCCGCAGGAGCTCGAGGGCATCGACGCGAAGCTGCTCTGCCACTACGGCACCGCCGACCACTCGACGCCGCGCGAGGAGGTCGACGCGTTCACGGCGACGCTCGACCGGTACGAGAAGCGCTACGAGGTCGCGTTCTACGAGGGCGCGGGCCACTCGTTCCTGAACCCCGGCAACAACCCGTCGCCGGCGCAGCAGCGCGCGCGGGAGGAGTCGCTCGAGCGCACCTTCGCGTTCCTGCGCGAGGAGCTTACGGGGGGTGAGGACTCAGTGACGCCGTAGGCGCCACCAAGTCTTGGACCGGCCTGTCCAGCGCGGCGGCCAGCAGCAGCAAAGTCTTGAACGTCGGTGACTGTTCACCCCGCTCGAGCCGGAGCAGCGTGATCCGGCCGATACCTGCGGTGCGCGCCAGGTCCTGTTGCGTGACGCTCGCGTCCTTGCGGAGCTGCTTGATCCGAGCGCCGAGCGCCATGCGTCCACGGGCGGACACAGCCTCGACCCGGGACTGATACGACGGGTCGCAGTAGGCCCGCGCGAAGTCCCAGGGGATCTCGGCGGCTTCCCCGCTAGCGTTCCAGATGACCGCCTCGTACGGAGTCGGCAGCTCGACACGGTCAATGTCCGCGAGCCCCGAGATCTCGGGGATATCGGCGAACGGGATCACGCCCGTGCACCCGTCCGCGAACGAGAGCTCGATGCCTTCTGGAACCGGTTTGATAGCGTTCATCATCCGGTCTGCGTTCTTCACCAGGACGGTCGCGGTGCTCATCTGACTATCTCCCGTGGATCGCGTGCCAGGTCGCCCAGATCGCGTCAACGTGTCTAGCGTAGGCGTCGAGGATGTCGCGGGCGTCACCCGGCGGCGGCTCGTCCATGTACGTCCCGCCGAGTAGCTCGATCCTGCAAGCGTCTTCTTTGCCGACCCAAACGTGGACGTGCGGCGGCTCGAAAGCGTTTTCCCGCGTGTTGACGACGAACCGGTATCGCCCTTCGATCCTGACCGTCGGCATCAGCCAGTCCGGCTGCCGTCGGCGCTGGCAGGCGATGCCGTTGACGTACCACGAACGATACAATCATGTATCATATGCGCTATAAGTCAAGGGTGCTCATCCCGTGAGGCGGACCAGCTTCGGCAACCCTCCTACTCCTCGGCGAGCACCGGCGTGTGGACCTGGAGGTACGTCCCCGGGATCTGCTGCCAGCAGATGAAGCGCAGCGGCTCGGCGTTCGGGTTGCGCGTCTCGTGGCGCGAGCCTGCGGGGATGCACGTGAAATCGCCCGCGGTGACCTCGATCTCCTCGTCGTCGATGACCTCGACCCCGCGCCCCTCGATGTAGTACCGCACCGCGTCGCCGGAGGTCTGCGGCAGACCGCGATCCGTCCCACCGGGCACGTGCTCCATGAACAGCTGGAATGAGTAGATGTCGAAGCCGAGCTCCGGCGAGATGATGTGGTGGCGTCCGGGGCCCCACTCCATGATCGGCGCGTCCTTCGCTCTCACCATCAGCCGTTTCTGCTCGCGGCGGCGCTGGATCTCCATGGCGACGTGGCCGAAGGTCATCTGCTCCTCGAGGTAGCGCAGGTAGAGCGGCCACGGCTCGAGCTTCGCCAGCTCGCCGAGCGATAGGTCCTTGACCTCGGGCGGCTTCTGCGGCGCTTCGAGGTGCATGAACGGCGTGGGCACCTGCCGGTAGGTCCCGGGGAACTGCTGGGCCGCGAGGAAGACCAGCGGCTCGGGGTTCGGGTTCTCGGTGCCGTGCCAGACGTTGGCCGGCACGTGGCAGAAGTCGCCGGCGTGCACCTCGAAGCGCTCCTCGCCGATGAGCTCGAAGCCGGCGCCCTTGATGTAGTACTTGAGCGCGTCGCCGTGGGTGTGGTAGCGCTCGGAGCCGCCGGCGCGGCCGGAGGTGAACACGTGGAGGTTGTGGACGTTGAAGCCCATCTCCGGTCCGACGATCATGCGCTGGTCGGGCCCGGCGTTCGCGATGTCCGCCTCCTCGGCGGGCACGTGCAGCCGGTTCTGCTTGCGGCGCGCATCGAGGCCCTTCGCGGCCCGCCCGAAGGCGGCCTGCGTCTCCATGTAGCGTTCGTAGAGCTCCTCGGGGCTCAGCGCCGCCAGTTTCTCGTCCGCGGTCGTCATGGTTCTCTCTCCTTGGACTACCCTGTCCTGCCCCACGGGCGCCATGCTGCCCCACGCCTGTCATGCTGAGCGGAGCGAAGCATCTCGCAGCCCGTCCGCTGCTCCGCCATCCACGGACCGGGACGAGATCCTTCGACCGCCTGTGGCGGCCTCAGGATGACAGACCGGCGCCCTGGAGCCTGGCGCGGATTATACGTCGCCACTTGTTGACGGTCAGGGGTACGCGTGTACCATGCAGCGAAGCACACGCTTGGAGATGATAGCGATGGCGAAGCAGCTGAAGCTCGAAACCACCGCGCCCTTCCAAGGGCTACCGGAGCTCGTCGCCCAGGACGAGGGGCTTTTCGCCGCCGAGGGGCTCGACATCGAGTTCGTGCGGCGCGGGGAGAATGCGCCCACCAAGGTCGACCGCAGCATGACCGATCCCGAGATGGCCAACTCGTTCGCCAGCCACGGCAGCTCGGCCGAGCAGGGCGGCGCCGCCATGTTCAACGCGTGCGAGTGGGGCAACTACCGCCGCGTCGAGGACTCCCAAACAGACAGCAAGCAGGTCGGACGGCGAGCCATCATCGCCTTCGGCGCACTGATGGTGGCCCCCGACTCCGATGTCTACACGCCGCAGCAGATGGCCAACAAGCTCGTCGGCGTGCCGTACTTCGCCGGCACGCACTACCTGGCCCTGCTCATGCTCGAGGGCTTCCTGCCCCGCGACGCCATCAAGACCTGCCTCGCGCCGAACGGCTCGCGTCTGCGCTTCGAGGCGCTGATGAACCACGAGATCGACGCGACGACGCTGACCGAGCCCTACATCACCGTCGCCGAGCGGGCCGGCTGCCGCATGATCCTCGCGGCGCCGTACCACGGCACGGAGGTCGCGAGCGAGGAGATGGACGGCGAGACGTACGCGTCCTTCAATCGTGCGGTGCGCGAGGCGGTCCGCCGCATCAACGCCGACAAGACCAAGTACCTCCAGTACTTCATCGACTACCACAAGTCCGACCCGGCCGTGGCGGCGCTGACCGTCGCCGACCTCAACCCCTCGCGGTTGCAGGTCGTCGACCCGGCGCCGATACCGGCCGACGAGCTCAACCGCACGTACAACTGGATGTGCAGCTGGGGCATGCTCAAGAGCGTCGCAGTCACAGACCTGGTGGACGACCAGCGCCAGCTGGCCGCGCACGCTTCCTAGCGCCAGCTCGATAGAGCCGAAGGGCCGTCCGAAACATCGGACGGCCCTTCACGTGAGGCGTGTCCCGGTTGGCGGAGAGCCGGCTACCGCGCCGCGGTCGCCGCTCCGTCCTTCGCCTTCCCGTCGGCGCCGAACAGGTCCGGCCACCGCGACCGTAGCCGTGCAGCGTCCTCGTCGCTCGTCCGCACGACCTCGGGGAAGGTCGAGAGGCGGTCGTATGGGCGGCAGGCGTCGATGATCATGCGGTTGTTGTAGTAGCCCTCGCCCTCGCCCTGGCCTGCATACGCCATCGGGTCGAGCGACGTGCTCCAGCAGCGCTTCATCACGTCGATGTCGTCGATCACGTCGGTGCGCGTGCACATCGCCCACAGCACCTCGTTCGTATCGGTCGGGTCGATGTCGTCGTCGACCACGACCACGAACCGGTTGGCGTACGCGCCCGCGTGGCAGCTCGCCGTCGCCATGCCCACCTGCTTGGAGTGGCCGGGGTAGGCTTGCTTGATCGAGACGATGTTGAACAGCCGCCCTCCGCCCGCCTCGTGCGACCACACGCCCGTGATGCCGGGCACGCCCGCGCGCTCCAGCTCGTTCCAGATCAGCGCCGAGCGCAGCGGGCTCCGGAAGTAGGTGTTGTCGTTCGGCGGCTTGCCTGGCAGGCAGGCCAGGATGATGGGGTTGTTCCGGTGCATCACCGACTGCACGCGGATGATGGGCATGTCCCGCTCGCCGCCCGCGTAGTAGCCGGCCCACTCGCCGAACGGCCCCTCGGCGTGCGTCTCGTCCGGGGGTATCTCGCCCTCGATGACGAGCTCCGAGGTCGCTGGCACCGGGAGGCCGGTGAGCGGCGCGGTGACGAGCTTGATGGGCTCGCCGCGGATGCCGCCGGCGACGTCGTACTCGTTCACGCCGTAGTCGACCTCGAGGCCGCCGAGCAGCAGCAGCAGCGGGTCGTGGCCGAAGGACACCGCGACCGGGCAGGCCTGCCCGCGGGCCCAGTACTTCTCGCGGATCATGCGCCCGTGCTTGCCCGGCGAGATCATGATGCCGAGCGTCTTCGCGTCGTGCACCTGGACGCGGTAGGTGCCCGCGTTGATCCAGCCGGTGTCGGGGTCCTTCATGATGACGATGTTGCCCGTGCCGAGGTAGGCGCCGCCGTCCTGGGCGTGCCAGACCGGCGCGGGGAAGCGCGTGACGTCGATCTCGCCGCCGGTCTGGCGGTTCTCGAGGACGGGGCCGTCCTCGACGAGCTGGGCGGGCTGCGGCTCGAAGGTCTTGAGCCGGTCGCGCCACTCGCGCACGATCTCTCGCCGGCTGCTGTCGACGGGCAGGTCCAGGCTCAGGCTGATGCGGGGCAGCGAGGTGAACACGTTGGCCAGCAGCTTGAAGCTGGGGTCGAGGCCCTTGATCCGATCGAAGAGCAGCGCCGGCTTCTCCATGTCCTGCTGGTACATATCCACCAGCCCGCCGATCTCGTGGAGCGGGTCGGCGCCGCTCACGCGGGAGAGCTGGCCCATCTCGTCGATGCGCTCGATCCACTGGCGTAGGTCGTTTACGGGCATCGTCTCTCTCCTGTTCCCCGAACGCCGGCTAGCGGGCCAGCTCTTCGATGATCGCGCGCGTGAACTCGACGCGCATGTCCTCGGCCTTGCGCTTCACCACCGAGCTGCCGAGCGTCGCCATGCGTCCGTACAGGTTGAACTCCATGGAGTACGAGATATCGGTCCCGCCTCCGTCGGCCGGGGCAAGCTCCAGCGCGATACGGTTCAGGCTCAGCCGGTTGCCGAACCGGTCGTGGCCGCCGCCCTTGACCACCACGCGCTTCTCCACCTCGTATTCCAGCACCTCGATGTCGAGGTCCATCGAGACCTTGAACGGGCCGACCTTCTGGGCGATGTGCGCGCGGTAGTGCCGATCGTCGATCGCCTCGACGCTCTCGCAGCCCGGCAGGAGCCCGGCGATGCGTGGCAGGTCCCAGAAAAGCGCCCATACCTTGGCGCTATCGGCGGGAACGGTGAACCGGTCGGTGAGCTCCAAAGGTCAAGCCTCCCTGGACATGGTTTTCGCGGCCGCCTCGACGGAGGCGAGTATGCCCGCGTAGCCCGTGCAGCGGCAGATGTTGCCGCCCATGTACCGCACGATCTCATCGCGCGTGGGCTCCGGCACCTCGTCGAGCAGCGCCTTCGTGAGCAGCACCATACCAGGCGTGCAGTAGCCGCACTGGAAGCCGAAGTGGTCGATGAACGCCTGCTGGATCGGGTGGAGCACGCCGCCGTCCGCGAGCCCTTCGATCGTCGTGACCTCGGCGCCGTCGGCCTGCGCGGCCAGCAGCGAGCAGGAGCTGACGGCCGCGCCGTCGAGCAGCACCGTGCACGCGCCGCAGATGCCGCTGTGGCAGTACGCCTTCGTCCCCGTGAGGCCGAGGTCCTCGCGCACGAGCTCGAGCAGCGTCCGCGAGGGAGGGACCTCGCGCCGCTCGCGCTTGCCGTTGACCTTGAGATCGATCTTCATGGTGTTCGCGGAGGGCGCACGCCGTGCGCCCCTACGAGCTGCCCTCCAGCGCTTCCAGCACCTTGTGCGGCAGCAGCGGCACCTCGTGGAACATCACGCCCGTCGCGTCGTACACGGCGTTGAGCACCGCGGCCGGCGTGATGACGGAGCCTATCTCGCCCATGCCCTTCGCGCCGAACGGCCCGCCTTCGAGGGGGTGCTCGACGATCTCCGGCCGGTAGACGGGCGACGTCTCCATCGTTGGCAGGGGATAGTCCATGAGGGCGGCCGTCAGGAGCTGGCCGCCCTCGTCCCAGACGAGCTGCTCGAAGAGCGTCGGCCCGAGCTCCATGCCGACGCCGCCCTCGAGCTGCGTGCGCACCGAGTCGGGGTTGACGGCCTTGCCGACGTTCGACGCGGCCCCCATCCGCAGCACGCGGACCTCGCCCGTGTCCGTGTCCACCTCCACCTCGGCGGCGGCGGACGCGAACGACCAGAACGTCGACGCGATCGGGTACTCCGTGCCGTCCGGCGCCGTATACGTGCCGCCGACCACGCACTCGCCGAGCGCCGAGAGCGGGCCGCCCGAGCGCTGCACGAGCTCCTCGTAGCTCAGTGTGCCGCCGTCGGCGCCCTCGACGCCATCCGGCCCGAGCGCCAGGCTCGCCGCGTCGCGCTCGAGCAGCTGCGAGGCGACCGTGAGGACGTCGGCCGTGAGCTTGGCGGCCGCGTCGAGCACGGCGTTGCCCATGTGGTACGTCGAGCGGCTCGCGGTCGTCGAGCTGTCGAACGGCACGAGCGCGGTGTCGCTGTGCACGATGCGGATCCGCTCCAGGCCGACGCCCAGACCGTCGGCCGCGATCTGCGCCATCGTCGTATCGGAGCCCTGGCCGATGTTCACGGTGCCGATGCGGACCTCGAAGAGCCCGTCCTCCCCCAGCTCGACCTCGGCGCCGTTCTCGGACATCCGCGTCGGCGGCGTGAGCGTGTACTTGATGGTGCACGAGACGCCCTTGCCGCGCAGCTTGGCCGGCCCTTCCGGTGGCTCGGACGGCGTGCCCCACTCGATGGCGCGGGACGCCACTTCGAGGCACTCCTTGGCGTGGGTGGAGCGCAGCAGGTCGCCTGTTATGTGGACGTCGCCGTCGACGACCA
>JACZSI010000166.1 GCA_022574265.1 Chloroflexota bacterium
CGTCGATAGCGCCGGCCGGCTGCCGGCGGACGCGGCGATGCTCGCCGAGCCGGGCGCCACGCTCGTGGCGGTAGCGGCGGAGGGCCGTGGCAAGGCGCTTGCCAAGGCGGGCGCGGAGGTCGTTGTGCTGCAGGGCACCGGCGGGAGGGTGGACCTCGGCGGCCTGCTAACTGCGCTCGGTGCGCGCGGCATCGTCTCGGTTCTCGTCGAGGGAGGCGCGGAGCTCCTCGGCGCGCTGTTCGATGGGCGGCACGTCGACAAGGTCGTGGCCTTCGTCGCGCCCGTCGTGATCGGCGGCTCGGACGCTCCGTCGGTGGTCGGCGGGCGTGGGGCCGAGCGGATCGCCGACGCCCTCCGGCTGAGGCAAGTGCGGTACGAGCCGATCGACGGCGACCTCATGGTCGTCGGCTATCCGGAGCCCTAGGCCCGATGTTCCCCGGCCGCCCGGCCGGATAGGAGGCGCGTTGTTCACCGGCATCGTGGAGGAGCTCGGCACCGTCCGGGAGGCGTCGCCCGACCGGCTGGTCATCGCCGCCGCCATCGTCCTCGGGGACACGAAGGACGGCGACAGCCTCGCGGTCAACGGGGCGTGCCTCACCGTGGTCGAGCTGACGGACGAGACGTTCGCGGTCGATCTGTCCGCCGAGACCCTAGCGCGGACCAGCCTCGGCTCCCTCAAGCCAGGCGACCCCGTGGACCTGGAGCGCGCGCTGACTCCAACGACGCGCATGGGCGGGCACGTCGTCCAGGGCCACGTGGACGGCGTGGGGACGGTCGCGAGCTTCGGCGGCGCGCCGGCCGAGCGCGTGCTCAGCATCGAGGCGCCGGCGGCGGTCGCGCGCTACATCGTGGAGAAGGGCTTCGTCGCCGTGGACGGCGTCAGCCTGACCGTCACCGAGGCGCGCGATACCGGCTTCAGCGTGGCCGTGATACCGTATACGCTCGACCACACCGTCCTGCGCTTCCGCAAGGCAGGCGACCCGGTCAACATCGAGGTCGACATCCTGGCCAAGTACGTCGAGCGGCTGATGCCGAAGGGATGAGCACGTGGGTCTGACCACCGTCGAGCAAGCCATCGAGGACGTCCGGGCCGGCCGGTTCGTCATCATCGTGGACGACGAGGACCGCGAGAACGAAGGCGACTTCGCGATGGCGGCCGAGTTCGTGACGGCCGAGTCGATCAACTTCGTGACGGTGCACGCGCGCGGTCTAATCTGCGTGCCGATGAGCGCCGAGCGGCTCCGCGAGCTCGATCTCGACCTGATGGTCTCCCGCAACACGTCGCGGAACTCGACCGCCTTCACCGTGTCCGTCGATCTGAGCAACGGCGGCACCGGCATCTCGGCTGCCGACCGCGCCGCCACGGTGCGTGCGCTCGTCGACCCCGCGACCGACCCAGGCGACCTCGCCCGGCCAGGACACATGTTCCCGCTGCGGGCGCAGGGCGGAGGCGTGCTGGTCCGCGCCGGACAGACCGAGGCCATCGTCGACCTGGCGCGGATGGCCGGCCTGCAGCCGGCCGGGATCGTCTGCGAGATCATGAACGAGGACGGCACGATGGCCCGCCGCCCCCAGCTCGAGGTCATCGCCGCGCCCCACGGGATCAACATCGTCAGCGTCGCGCAGATCATCGCTTACCGGCTGGAGCACGAGCACCTCGTGCAGAAGGTCGCCGAGGCCCGGTTGCCCACCGCCTACGGTGAGGCGCGCGCCATCGCCTACCGGTCGGAGGTCGACGCGGCGGAGCACGTCGCGCTGGTCTTCGGCAACGTGGAGACGGACGAGCCGGTGCTCGTGCGGGTGCACAGCGAGTGCCTGACCGGCGACGTCTTCGGCAGCCTCCGGTGCGACTGCGGCATCCAGCGCGACATGGCCATCAAGGCGATCGCGGAGGAGGGCCGGGGCGTCTTCCTGTACATGCGGCAGGAGGGCCGGGGCATCGGGCTGCACAACAAGATCCGCGCCTACGCGCTCCAAGACGACGGCGCGGACACGGTGGAGGCGAACGAGGAGCTCGGCTTCCCACCCGACCTGCGGCACTACGGCATCGGCGCGCAGATCCTCGTCGACCTGGGCGTCCGCAAGATGCGGCTGCTCACCAACAACCCCAAGAAGGTGGTCGGGCTCGAGTCCTACGGCCTGAGCCTGGTGGAGCGCGTGCCCATCGTCGTCGAGAGCAACCCCGAGAACGAGCGCTACCTGGCGGTCAAGCGGCAGAAGCTCGGGCACCTCCTCGACGCCCTCGAATCGCCCACCGACCTCGAACCGACACACTGACGGTGGAGCAGCCGATGAGCGCCAGCACCCGGTCCCGATCCCGCCACCGGCTCCGTACGGCTGGGCTCGCGCTGGCCGTGCTCGGCGTCCTGACCATCGCGGCCTGCGCCGGCGACGAGCCGACGCCGACCTCTGCGCCCCAGCCGACCGACACGCCACGCCCCACGCCCACGGCAACGGCGGCCCCGACGCCGACCCCGCAGGCGACGCCGACAGCGACCGCCACACCGGTGCCCACGGCCACGCCCACTCCAGCGCCCACTCCCGCGCCGACAGCCACACCGACGCCCACGCCGGCCCCGACGGCGACGCCGACCCCGACGCCCGCGCCGGACGAGTTCGTGCTGCACATCGTCGAGCCGGTGGAGGCGGAGACGCTCACGACCAACCCCACGCTGCTGGTGAGCGGACGCACGCGGGTCGACGCCGTCGTCACCGTCAACGACACCTTCGTGGACCCCGACATCGACGGCCGCTTCTCAGCGGAGATACCGCTCGACGAGGGGCCCAACATCATCGAGGTCGTCGCCAGCATCGCCACCGGCGAACAGCTATCGGTGGTCCTCGCCGTCATCTACGAGCCATAGACGACAGCTTGTCACACACGCCCGCTGCTGCGATCAGGGCGCCGGTCCGATCCGCGTAACACTCCGGTAACGGGGAGTGGCGTAGAAGAAGGGAGTGGGTGCGAGAATGGAGCAGGAGGACGAACATGCGGAAGACGCAGCACTGGGACAAGCTCGCGATTGTGCTCAGCGTGGCGACGGTCATGCTGGAAAGCGTAGAATCCGTTGGATCAGATTATCATACATATCTGTTGGTTTTAGAGTGGTCGTTTACGCTGTTGTTCACCGTAGAGTATGGTCTGCGAATGTTGTGCGTGCGTCGGCCGGTGAACTACTCACCGCAAGAGATATCGATCAACTGGGTGATGCTGACAACATCACTCGTTACCTGCGTTTATGCACGGATTTGTTGGCACCGACTCGGAGCATCGCCAGTATTCCGGCGCCAGTTCGCACTGTTGAGACAATTGCCGCCGACGTTGAAGCGAAAAAACTGCAGCAACAATTAGCAAATCTCGAGCCCTATCGGCTGGTAGACGACGATGTATTTTCTGTTTATTGCGCGCCTTATCACGCGTTGGGCTGCTTCATGCACCAAATTGCCGTTGACCGGGAAAAAACGTTTCGCATGGTAGATGAGGGTACTGGTCAGGAGCTCGATAGCGACAACTTTGATTCCTACTATTGGCATCTTTGGGCATGGAACAAGAAGAAACAGGAGATCGTCGGTGCCTATCGGGTCGGTAAAATCGACGAAATCATTGATGAGCACGGCATAGATT
>JACZSI010000167.1 GCA_022574265.1 Chloroflexota bacterium
AGGAGCACCGGGACGAGCAGGAAACCACCGCCGCCGCCGACCATCGTGCCCAGCGTGCCGACGCCGACGCCGAGCGCGGCCAGCAGGACGAACTGGGCGGTGGTCAGATCTGGCAGCACTAGTGCGTCGTCCTCAAGGTTCCTGTCATTCTGAGTCAGCCGCAGGCTGGCGAAGGATCTCGCCCCGTCTCTTACCGTAGCGTGCGGCGACGCACCGGGCTACGAGACCCTTCGCTGCGCTCAGGGTGACAGAGGGCACTAGATCGCGTCGTCCTCGGGCACGATCGCGATGTGCAGCTCCGCGAGCTGCGACGCCTGCACCGGCGCCGGCGTTCCGAAGAGCGGGTCGGTGCCGGCCTGCGTCTTGGGGAAGGCGATGACGTCGCGGATGGACTCCGCGTGGTCGGTGAGCAGCGTCATCAGCCGGTCGATGCCGGGCGCGATGCCGCCGTGGGGCGGTGCGCCGTACTCCAAGGCGCCGAGCAGCTGGCCGAAGCGCTCCTCCATCTGCTCGTTGGTGTAGCCCAGGAAGCGCATGACGCGCTCCTGCTTCTGGCGGTCGTGTATCCGGATGCTGCCAGAAGCCAGCTCCATGCCATTGGCCACGAGGTCGTAGTGCCGCGCCCGGACCGCCGCGGGGTCGGTCTCGATGCGGTCCCAGTGCTCCTCCCAGGGCGAGGTGAACAGGTGGTGGGAGGGCCCCCAGGCGGCGGTCTCCTCGTCCCACTCGAACAGCGGGAAGTCGGTCACGAAGGCGAACGCGATGAGCGTCGCGTCGGCCAAGCCGAGGCGCTCGCCCATCTCGTTGCGCAGCTGGGAGAGCGCCGTGTTCACGACCGTGGCCCCTCCCGCGACGATGAGCATCAGGTCGCCGGGGCCGGCGCCGGTCCGCTGGGCGAGCGCGCGTACCTCGTCCAGCTTGAGCGCGCTGGCGATGGCGGAGCGCACGTGCTCGGTCTCAAGCCCCTCCAGCGAGGGCGCGTCGCCGTCGATGCCGATCGTCACGAGGCCCTGCGCGCCGCGGCTCTTGGCGAACGCGATCAGGCCGTCGATCCCCTTCCGCGAGTAGGCGGCGCACCCCGGCGCCGCGAAGCCCTTCACGATGCCACCGGCCTCAACGGCGCCGCGCAGGATGCGGACGTCCGATGCCGCCGCGATCTCGCTCAGGTCGGCCAGCTCAAGCCCGAAGCGCAGGTCCGGCTTGTCGGTGCCGTAGCGGGCCATGACGTCGTCGTAGGCGAGCCGGGGGAAGGGCCGCAGGATGCGGCGGCCGCTCACCACCTCGTCGACGATGGCGGTGTAGAGCTCCTCGATGAGCCCCAGGACGTCGTCCTCGTCGACGAAGCTCATCTCGATGTCGAGCTGCGTGTGCTCGAACTGCCGGTCGCCGCGGAGGTCCTCGTCGCGGAAGCAGCGCGCGATCTGGAAGTAGCGCTCGAAGCCGGCCACCATGAGCAGCTGCTTGAGCTGCTGGGGAGACTGCGGCAGGGCGTAGAACGTCCCGGCCTGGAGCCTGCTTGGCACCAGGAAGTCGCGCGCGCCCTCCGGCGTGCTTCGGGTCAGGATCGGCGTCTCGATCTCCACGAAGCCGCGGTCGTCGAGGAACCGGCGCATGTACTGGACGACGCGGTGACGCAGCACCATGTTGTCGTGCATCGACGCCGAGCGCAGGTCCAAGTAGCGGTAGCCGAGCCGCAACAGCTCGTCCACCTGCCCCTGAGTCTGCTGGCTCACGTCGAAGGGTGGCGTCTTGGACTCGTTCAGGACTTCGCTCTCGGTAGCGACGACCTCGATCGCGCCCGTGGCCAGCTCCGCGTTCTCCGTGCCCTCGGGCCGCTTGCGGACGGTGCCCTCTACCTGCACGACCCACTCGGCCCTGAAATGCTGAGCTATCTCCGTCGCCGCTGGCGCCGTCTCCGGGTGGAAGACGACCTGGACCAGCCCCGAGCTGTCGCGCAGGTCGATGAAGACGACGCCGCCGTGGTCGCGGCGGCGGTGGACCCAGCCCGCGAGCGTGACGCTCTGGCCGTCGTGCTCGGGCCGGAGGTCGCCGCATGAGATGGACTTCAGCACGGTGCTCCTGGTCGGTGTCCGCCCTGACTAGAAGGACGGACCGTGAGGGAGTGGGGGACGGTGGGCCGGGGCGCCGGCTACATCTCGCCGAAGACGTCCGTGCCATCGGCACCGCGCTTGTGGCTACGGTGCAGCGCTTCGTGGAGCCGCGCGAGCGTGCGCACCAAGCCGCCTTCGTCGCCCTCGTCGACACGGTCGATCAGCTCCTCGGCGCCGCGCTGAACGAGCTGCAGCGCGCGTCGGACGCCGAGGACGAACACGGCGAGCCAGATGGACCTCAGCAGCAGACGGGCCAGGCCAAGCAAGTTACTCCTCGGACGGAGCGGCATAGCCGCCGGGCTTGGACGCGCGGCGCAGGAGCCGGGCACCCGTAACTGTATCGCAACGCTACGTCCTTTCCAACATCGAGGCGCGGCAGGACGCCAAGGGGTCATTGCACGGGAATGTGGCTATGCCTAAGCTGCTGGGGCGGATTACTACGGAGGCGAGACGTGGACGCAGCAACGGATCAGCTATCCATATTCCCGACACGAGGGGGAGCGGACATCCGAACGCAGATCATTGCCAAACGGCAGGACTTTGATGCGCTGTTCGAAGGGTTCGACGAACTCCGGGCGATCTCGTACATCACGTCGGCCGAGCTCCTTCTCGAGCTACTTTCAGAGCGGGGGTTCAGGCAGGTGGAGCTGTTGGTCGGCTATGGGCTCGACGCGCGTGACAATGTGGAGCAGCGTCTGAGGAACGACTTGGCTCAGAAAGATCCAGGAGTCACGGAGCGTCTAGCGGAGCACGTCAGCTCTGGCGCCTTGAAGCTGTGGACACCCAAACGCGTGGTCCACACGAAGTTGTACCTGCTCGGCGGCAAGGGGTACACGCGGATCATATCGACGAGTGCTAACTTGACCTCGACGGCTCAACGAGCAACTGCCCAGGTCAACTACGCGTGGTATGCGGACCTGCTTCCGGGCCATGACCTCCTGACGCAGGTCGAACGAGACTACGATGCCCATCTCAAATTTGCGAAGCCCTTCCTCGACGAGCTCGTCGATCTATTCCGGCAGCGTCCGGAAGTGGAACGCTCGCAGCCCGTGTCGATCTGGCTGGGCACCGAGGTGAAGGACGAGGACGCGTCCGCGGTCAAAGCGGTTCTCCAGGACCTCGCTGCGGAGACCTTTGCTCACCCCGGCCAGGAGGAGCAGGCGGTGATTCACTTGGTCTTGCCGACCGCGGCTGCGCCGCGCCGCCAGGTGCAGCGCTTCCTTGCGCCGCTCGGTGTCCCGGAGAAGGCCTCGGAGGCGAGCGTCAGCCCGCTCAGCTTCGTCAACTACGTGCAAGAAACCCATGGCGTGCCGGTGATGCACGTGGACACGGTCAGGCGTGAGCTGTGGATCGGGTTCAAGGGGAAGATCCGAAGGATCGACGAGGAGGCCGGCGATCCTGCGGATGTCAATCAAGCGCTGGAGAGGCTTGAAGCGTACATCAGCACGGTGGACCTCGGGCACACTCCCGGAAAGGATGGCGCAGCACGCGCCAAGGCAAGCATGCTCGAA
>JACZSI010000035.1 GCA_022574265.1 Chloroflexota bacterium
TTGTCGGGCTGGCGACCGGCCCACCGGCGTAGGCCAGGAGATTCGCGCTTTGGGGGGCGCACGGCAAGCTGCGAAGATCCGAAGCATGGGAGGACACCATGGTGGAACGGAAGGCACGAGTGTTAGCGGTTGACGACGATCAGCCGACCAGGGAGATGCTGGAGCGGTCGCTCTCTCTTCGAGGCTTCGACTGCACCGTCGCAGGCAGCGCCGTCGAGGCAGCGGAGCTGCTGGCCGTGAAGGACTTCGACGTCCTCCTGCTGGACATACTGATGCCCGGCAGGTCCGGCATGGAGCTGCTGCGCGTCGTGGCGGACCATCCCCACATGGCGGTCGTCGTGCTCAGCGCGTTCGCCGATGCCTTCGCCGCAACCAAGGCGCTCAAGGTGGGGGCGGACGACTACGTGACGAAGCCCGTCAACCTCGACGAGCTCGCGGTGCGGCTCGAGCGAGCCATCGAGCGGCGCACCACGCTGGCGCGGAACGAGCAGATGCAGGAAGCCATCGGCGAGTTCGCGGAGCTCCTGGAGGAGCGCCGCACGGAGTCGGCCCCCAAACCGTAGCCAGCCTCTCCCCACCCTGAGCGCGCAACCTGCATCATGGCTGCGCTGCTCGGGGCTGGTCCTAACGGCAGGCGTCCTCACGCCGGTACCCTTCCCGCTCCAGCGGATGCTCCCGGCCGCCGCCGTAGAAGATCCTCAGCACCAAGTAGGCGACGAACCAGGGCACGACGAGCCACCGGACCTGGTCGACCCAGTGGTACCGCTCGTGGGCCTGGAGACACGGGTCGTCCCATACCTGAGGCTCGTAGAAGATGAGCGGCCAGACCGTCACCGCATGCACCGAGTCCGGGAACGGCCAAGGTATCTTCGAGACCCGGAGCTCGATCTTCCCGCCGACGATCCTCATCCTCGCCTCCCGCTCGGTGGCAAGCCGCAGGATACTCGCGGCCCGTCCGATGCCGCTAGGCGCACACGGCGGAACGGCCGCCCGAAGCCCTGTGAAACATGAGGCCTCACGAGGTATACTCCCTTCCGCCAAGTGAACGGCAACACCACACGTTTCCGGAGGGTCTTCATGCCAGGATTCCGTCGCGTGTCGAGAGAAGAGACCAGCAGCCGGCGGACGGCGGTTAGTCCGTCTGTCGCACGGCTCAAGCAGTACCAGGGCTACATCAAGAAGGTCACGCCAGGACTGACCGGCCGCCTGACGCCTTCCAAGGGCGAAACGCCGGCTGCCGTACGCAGGCGTTTGGGTGCGGCGGCGGCCGCGATGGGCGTCAAGCTGACGGTGAAGCGCATCGGCGATCGGGTCTTTTTCTGGCGGTAGAAGCCACGGCCATCACACCCTGAACGAAGACCGCAAACGTCCGTCCTTCACGTTCCACGGTTCACGGCCGATCCACTCCAGATGCTCTTCGCAGAAAACGTCACCAAGTCGTTCGGTGGCTTCGATCTCTTCACGAGCGTTTCGTTCAACGTCGCCGACGGCGAGCGCGTAGCGCTCGTCGGGCCCAACGGTGCGGGGAAGACGACGCTGCTACGCATGTTGGCTGGAGAGGATCAGCCATCCTCCGGCAGCGCAGGCCACCGCAACGGGACCCTGGGCTACCTCAAGCAGGAGTCCGGGTTCGATCCCCAAAACACGCTGGAGCAGGAGATGTGGGTGGCGTTCCCCGAGCCGCTCGCGATCTCCCGGCGCCTGGCGGCGATCGAGGCAGAGCTGCCGGACGCCGGCGGGCAAGCACCGGCGCTCGTCGCGGAATCGGTCGATCTCTACGAGCGCTTCGCTCTCCTCGACGGCCATGAGGTCGAGTCCCGGGTGGACCGGGTCTTGAGCGGGCTGGGCTTCAAGAAGCAGGACCGGGCCAAGGCCTGCCGAAGCTTCAGCGGGGGCTGGCGCATGCGTATATCGCTGGCCAAGGTGCTGGTGCGCCAGCCCGATCACATGCTGCTGGACGAGCCGACCAACCACCTGGACCCCAAGGCCCGCGACTGGCTCGCACGCGAGCTGCGCGGCTACATCGGCACCCTGATGATCGTCACGCACGACGGCGCCTTCCTGGACCTGGTAGCCAAGAGGGTGTTGGAGATCGGCGAAGCCGGCGTCGTCTCCTACACCGGCAACTACACGAAATACCTCATCGAGAAGGAGAAGCGCCGGCTACGCCAGGAGCAGGCGGCCGCCCGGCAGGAGCGCCAGCTGGCGTCTCAGCAAGAGTTCATCGACCGCTTCCGCGCGAAAGCCACGAAGGCCAAGCAGGTGAAGAGCCGCGAGAAGGCGCTCGCCAAGGTGCAGCGGATCGCTCCGCCCCGGCGCGAGCGATCCGCCAAGTTCAGCATCCGCTCGCACGGCCGCGTCGAGCAGAAGGTGCTCACGCTCGACTCCGTCTCGCTCGCGTTCGGCGACGAGCTCGTGCTCATCGACACGAGCCTCACCCTCGAGCGAGGCCAGAAGGCGGTGCTCGTCGGACCGAACGGCAGCGGCAAGTCCACGCTCCTGCACGTCGCGATGGGCCAGATGCGCCCCTTCGAGGGGACCGTGCTGTGGGCCGAGCGCGCTCGGCCGGGCTACTACGAGCAGCATCAGGACGAGGCGCTGAACCCCCGGCACACCGTGTTGGAGGAGGTGCGGGCCGCGGCCGGCACCGCAACGGAGCAGCGGGTACGGGCGGTCCTGGGCGAGTTCCTGTTCAGCGGCGACGACGTCTTCAAGCCGATATCGGTGCTGTCCGGCGGCGAGCGGAGCAGGGTGGCGCTGGCCAAGTTCCTGATACAGGAGACCAACGTCCTGCTGCTGGACGAGCCGACCAACCATCTGGACAAGGCCACGCGCGAGAGCCTGGTGAAGGCGCTCGAGAAGTACGACGGCACGATCCTATGCGCCACCCACGATCCCGCGATCCTCGAGAGGGTCGCGACGCACGTCTACGAGATGCGCGACGGCGCCTGCGTGAACATCCGCACCGTGGAGCCGGCCGCGTCGCCCAAAACGCAGTCCAAGAAGCACCGGAAGTAGCGCCGGCGAGCCGCGGCCGGGCTCCCTAGGCGCCCGGCTTCGCCGCGACGAACCTCATCGAGACGGAGTTCACGCAATGGCGCGCGTTCGTCGCGGTGAAGCCCTCTCCCATGAAGACGTGGCCCAGATGGCCCCCGCAGTTGGCGCATTCGAGCCGGAAAAGCTGGTGACCCCCAAGGTAGAACGTTCGAACGGTGGACCGCGCCGCCGGCTCGGCCCACGTCACTTTGCTCTAATCCTCCCGCCCCGATACATTAGGCCGTGCAACCGACCGCGGAGGTGCGCGATGGTCGTGGATCCGACGACAGCCGAGAAGGTGCTGCGGCATATCGACGCGGCCGAGCTGGCGCGGCTGGCATGCAGCCTCGTGGACATCCCGAGCGCGACCGGCCACGAGGTGGACCTCGCGGAGTTCATCCTTGGGTGGTACGCGGACCACGGGATCAAGCCCCTGCGCCAAGAGGTGGAGCCGGGCCGCCCGAACGCCGTGGGCATCCTGAAGGGGACGGGCCAGGGACTGAGCCTCATGTTCAACGGCCATATGGACACGAGCTTCACCGGCACGGACGAGGACCGCTTGATCACCACGGTGGACAGCAGCGAGGACCTGAGCGGGAGGATCGTGGACGGCAAGGTGCGCGGACTGGGCATATCCAACATGAAGGGAGGACTCGCGTCCTTCCTCACCGCGGCCAGCGCCATCGTGAAAAGCGGCGTCAAGCTCAAGGGAGACGTGGTCCTGGCCGCCGTCGTCGGCGAGATCTCACGGACGCCCATCGGCCCGTACCAGGGCAGCGAGTTCCGCGGCGAGGGCATCGGGACACGGCATCTGCTCACCCACGGCGTGCAGTCGGACTACGCCCTGGTCGCCGATGGCTCCGACCTCAACATCATCTGGACGCAGAACGGCGTGGTGGACCTCAAAGTCACCGTCTTCGGCCACGCCAAGTCTGCCTGGAACAGCGACCGTGCGACGGAACCCTCCATCGATATGAACGCCGTCGTCAAGATGGCGAAGGTCGTCGAAGCGATCGACGAGTGGGGCGCGCGCTACGAGGTCGAGAATATCTACGAGGCCGCAACCGGGCCGATGCTGCCCAAGGTGAACGTCGGCGCCATCGAGGGAGGAGCACCCTACAAGCCCAACTACTTCCCCGGCGTGTGCAGCATCTACGTCGACGTTCGCATCCCGCCGCACATCATGCCGGTGAGCGTGCAGAACGAGGTCGCGGCCGTGCTCGACAACCTCGGTTTCGAGTACGACCTCGAGGTCTACCGCACGCTGCGTGGGTACGAGGGCGCCGGCGTCGAGCCGCTGGTGCAGTCCATCAACGACGTCCACGAGCACCTCTTCGGCACGAAACCGGAACCCGAAAAGCCCCGGCGGGCGAGCATCTGGACGGACACGAACGTCTACAACGAGCTGGGGATCCCGGCGGTCAAGATAGGACCACGCGGCAGGAACGTGGGCGGCCGCGTGGAGGAGATCGAGATCGAGGACATGGTCAAGGCGGCCAAGATCTACGCCCTGGTCGCCCTGGACATGTGCAGCCGGGAGCGGCCGAAGGGCCGTTAGCGCCCGGCCAAGCGCCCCTCCTAGGCGCTTCCGGCGCGATGGGATAGGCTACGCGGCACCAGACGGCCGACGACGGGAGGGGCGAGTCATGGACTACAAAACCTTGTTGGACGAGCGTGACCTACCGGAGCGGTGGTACAACATCGTTCCCGACTTGCCGGTCCCCTTGCCCCCGGTGATCCACCCGGGGACGCATCAGCCCATCGGGCCCGACGACCTGGCGCCCCTCTTCCCCATGGGCCTCATCGCCCAGGAGGTCAGCACGGACCAGTACGTGCCCATCCCGGAGGAGGTGCGCGAAGCCCTCAAGCTCTGGCGGCCGACGCCCATGTACCGCGCTCACCGCCTGGAGAAGGCGCTCGATACGCCCGCCCACATCTTCTACAAGTACGAGGGCGTCTCACCGGCAGGGAGCCACAAGACAAACACGGCCGTGGCCCAGGCCTACTACAACAAGCAGGAGGGGGTCAAGCGCATCGCGACCGAGACCGGCGCGGGCCAGTGGGGCAGCGCGCTCGCCTTCGCCTGCCAGCTCTTCGGCATCGAGTTAAAAGTCTACATGGTGAATGTGAGCTACCAGCAGAAGCCCTACCGGCGCCAGATGATGGAGCTGTGGGGTGCTCAGGTGGTGGCCAGCCCCAGCACCGACACCCAGGCGGGCAAGAACATCCTCGCCGCCGACCCGGACTCACCCGGCAGCTTGGGCATCGCTATCAGCGAGGCCGTCGAGGACGCTGCGAGCAGCGAGACGACCAAGTACGCGCTCGGGAGCGTGCTCAACCACGTCCTGATGCACCAGACCGTGATCGGCCAGGAGGCCCAGCTCCAGATGGAACGCCTCGATGCTTACCCAGACGTCGTCATCGGGTGCGTCGGGGGAGGGAGCAGCTTCGCGGGGCTCGCCTTCCCGTTCATCAAGGAGCGGCTGGAGGGCAAGGCCATCGAGTTCATCGCGGTGGAGCCCGAGGCGGCACCCTCCATCACGAGAGGCACCTACACGTACGACTTCGGGGACACCGGTGAGCTCACCCCGTTGGTGAAGATGTTCACCCTCGGCCACACCTTCGTCCCGGCGCCCATACACGCCGGCGGTCTCCGGTACCACGGCATGGCGCCGCTCATCAGCCTGCTGGCCGAGCAGGGCATCATCGAGGCCCGGGCCGTCCACCAGCGGCCGGTGTTCGAGGCCGCGGTCCTCTTCGCGCGGACCGAGGGCATCATCCCGGCGCCCGAGCCCGCCCACGCCGTGCGGGTGGCGATCGACGAGGCCCTCAAGTGCAAGGAGTCGGGCGAGACGAAAAACATCCTGTTCCTGCTCTGCGGGCACGGGCACTTCGACATGGCCGCCTACGACTCCTACCTGACCGGGAAGCTCGAGGACTATGCCTACCCCGCCGAGGCGGTGAAGTCGGCGCTGGCGGGCGTGCCGCAGATCGCATGAACCGCTCGAGCAGGAACTGTGCCGGCGCACCACTCTGGGCGGCTTACTAGGCGCCCGGCACGCCAGGCTTCGCCGCGACGAACCGCATCGAGAGTGAGTTCACGCAATGGCGCGCGTTCGTCGCGGTGAAGCCCTCTCCCATGAAGACGTGGCCCAGATGGCCCCCGCAGTTGGCGCATTCGATCTCGATGCGCTGACCATCTGGGTCGGTGATGCGCTTCACGGCTCCCGCTATCTCCTGGTCGAACGCTGGCCAGCCGCAACGGGCGTCAAACTTGGCATCCGAGCGATACAGCTCGGCGTTGCAGCGCCGGCAGATGTAGACGCCCTCCTCATAGAAGTCGTCGTACTCGCCCGTGAAGGGCGGCTCCGTGCCCTTCGCGTCGATCACGAACAGCTCCTCCGGCGAGAGCGGGTTGTAGCTCGCTCGGTTCATGTTGAATCCTCATCGAGCCTCCATGCTCCCCGCTTGCCGGGGACGCGTCATCGGAAGCCGCACCGTTGGTGACCCGGGTGGGATTCGAACCCACAACGCTCGGATTAAAAGTCCGACGCTCTGCCGGGTTGAGCTACCGGGCCACCGCCCGCTCAGCATACAGGCGCGGCGCGCCTAGCGGACCCCCGCCCACAGCGCCGCGATGCTGCCCAGCGGCCAATACGTCACCCACACTTTCCCGATCACGTGGTCCCGCGGCACCGCGCCCCAGTGGCGGGAGTCGTCGCTCTGGTTCCGGTTGTCGCCGAGCACGAAGTAGGAGTCCTCGGGCACCGTCAGCGCGTTGCGCGTCTCGCTCGATGGATGCTCCACGTACGGCTCTTCCAGCGGCACACCGTTCACGAACACCAGGCCCCGCTGGAAACTGACGCGGTCCCCCGGCATGCCGATGATGCGCTTGACGAAGTTCTGGCTCGGGTCGTTCGGCCAGCGGAACACGATGACGTCGCCGTAGGTCGGCAGACCGAGGGGGTGCCACCGCTTCCCTTCCTCCGCCTCGACGCCTGGGATGAACCGCGCGACGCGAGCGGCGTCGATCTCCGTGTATACCGCCTTGTTCACCAGCACACGGTCGCGGTTGATGAGCCGGGGGTCCATGCTCGGACCCTCGACACGATAGTTCTGGATCGTGGCCTGGAGCACCAGCACGAGAAATACGGCGAGCGCGAGTGTCTCGATGCCTTCACGGAGTGCTGCGCGCATCCTCGCATTATAGATGGCCGCGCCGCACCGCCATCTGCTTCTCCCATGCGTTTCGGGGCGCTCCACCGCGTAGAATGAGCCGATCCCACTAGCCTGGAGGCCGGCCTGAGGGGCGGCCCGAAGCGGTGCCCGTGACGTCTCAATCCACCCCCGACCGCGACGATCTCGAATGGGCGCGGCGCGCGCAAGAAGGCGACCTCGTCGCGTTCAACGCCATCGTCGAGCGCTACCAGGCCAGGGCCTACAACCTCGCCCTCCGCATGCTCCGCAGCCCGGCGGCCGCGGAGGACGCCACCCAGGAGGCGTTCTTCTCGGCCTACCGCCACATCGATAGCTTCCGCGGCGGCAGCCTGCGCTCCTGGATACTCACCATCGTCGCGAATGCCGCCCGCGACGCCCTCCGCGCGCCCAGCCGCCGCCGCACGACCTCGCTGGAGGCCTACACCGAGGGCGGCGACCCCGGCGGGCCCTGGGCCGACCCCGGCCCACAGCCGGAGGAGCAGGCGTTGCGCGCCGAGACCTCCCGCCAGGTGCACGACGCGCTCGACCGGCTCCCGGATGACCAGCGCCTCGTCGTCACGCTCGTCGACTTGGAAGGCCTCGACTACGACGAGGCCGCCCAGGTCGCGCGCGTGCCCATCGGGACCGTGCGCTCACGGCTCTTCCGCGGGCGCAGCCGGCTGCGCGACCTGCTGCGCCCCGTCCTGGAACTTTCCGGCGACCTTCCCCGTCAAAGCAATGGAGGGGCCCAAGGTGAGGATTAGCATGCGCCTTCCACGCGTGTTCGATCGGCGACGCCGCCGCTACGAGAAGCTCGTGACCGAGCACCTCGACGGCGTGCTCGACGCGGCCGGCGAAGCCCGGCTCCAGCAGCTGCTGGACAGCGACGAGGCCCTCGCCGTCGAGGCGCGGGAGCTCGATGCCGTGACGGCGCTCTTGCGCGCCGAGCCCCTCGTCGAGCCGCCGCGCTCCTTCGCGCTGCCGTACGCCCCCGCGCGCGTCCCGGCGCCACCGCACCGTGGCCCACTGCGCTGGATGCAAGCGGCGACCGCCACGGCCGCGCTGGTGCTCGTCACGCTGATCGGCGTCGACCTCGTCGTCACGCCCGCCGCTGTGTCCGAAGCGCCCGAGTCGAGCACGGCGACGGCAGAACAGGCGCCGGCCGCATCCCAGGCCGCGCCGCCGCCGGACGCGCCAGCCATCGACAGCGCCTTCGCCGACGGCGCCGGGCAGGACAAGGTCCAGCCCTTTCCTCTGACTCGCTCGCTCGCCCCCGAGCCGGAGCCCGCCCCCGCCGCCGGCCGCTCCGCCCTCGACTGGGCGCAGCTCGGCTTCGCCCTCGCAACCGCCGCGCTGGCCCTGGGCGTTGCGCTCGTCAGCTGGCGGGCAGCCCGGAGCCGCGCCTAGCCACGGGAACTTTTCCAGCGGCCCGTGCGTCTTGACGTATGAGCACGACACAACAGACCGAGGAGGTGCCCCATGAAGACCCCTGCGATCAGGACCCCAAGTTTCCTGAAGAACGTACGGAGCGGCCTGGTGGTCGCTGGACTGGCGGCGCTCGCGCTCGTCGCGGCAGCCTGCGCCGACGGAACGACCGGCGACGGAACGACCGGCGGCCTCAACGCCGCCCAGATCGAGTCGCTCGCCCGCTCCCTGGGCGTGTCCCCGAGCATCCTGGGCGGCAACACCGGTATCCACGTCACCGGCGCCGGCACGGCGAGCGCCACGCCCGACATCGCCATCCTCTCGCTCGGCGTCGAGGGCCAGGCGCGGACCGTCGCCGAGGCCAACGCCATCGCGGCCAACGCCATCGCGGCCGTCCTCGCGGTGCTGCGCGAGTCCGGGGTCGCCGACGACGACATGAAGACGCAGCACTTCAGCATCCAGCCGCAGTACTCGTTCAACCGCGACACCGGCGTCCAGTCGCTCACCGGCTACCGCGTGACGAACTCGCTCGTCGTGACGCTGCGTGACCTCGACGCCGTCGGGTCCATCATCGATGCCGCCGCGGCCGCGGGCGGCGATGCCACGCGCATCAACAGCATCGGCTTCCGCGTCGAGGACGGCGTGGCGCTGGAGGAGGAGGCACGCGTGCTCGCGCTCGCGGACGCCGTCGCCAAGGCCGACCTATTCGCGGAGGCAACCGGCGTGACCCGCGGCAAGCTCGTATTCATCACCGAGCAGAGCTTCCCGCAGTTCGCCCGCTCCGAGGCGGCCTTCTCCGTGGACTTGGCCATCGCCGGAGCCCCAGCCCCGACCGAGATCCTCGCCGGCGAATTCGACGTCCGCGTCAACGTGCAAGCGGTCTTCGCGATCGACTAGGCAGGGCACAGCCCTGGATCCGCGAGAGAAAGGTGCCCCGCTCGGACCGAGCGGGGCACCACCTGTTAATCCTCCTTCAATGCAGTCGGTACACTGAGTGACGTGGCCGAACCAATCGAGGCGTTCGTCAAGTCAATGTTTGCTGAAGCTCGGGAAGAGCTTCGGAGACAGGACTCGGGGTTCATCGCCACAGTCGATGCAGCAATGCGCCTTGCTAATGGTCCCCTTCAGTTTGACGCGCGAAAGATCAAGCCCACCAAGTCGCTTCCTGTCGAATGGGTCGCCGTACTTGAATCATGCACGGACGTGACGATGCAGGTACACGCGCTCGAAGGGTCGGTGGACGCCCTGGAGCCGGAGTTCTATGAAGACCTCGATGCCGATCGCGCCGGTCGACTGATTTACCACAACATTACGAGTTGGGTTCACCATGCGTGGGCGCTCGCCACAAAGGTGGACGTATTGATTGCCAAGGTCTGCGATCTTCCGTTAGCCCCCGAGAAAACTGCGCTCGCCGTGAAATACAAGCTTGAACGGACGTACAGGAACCGAATTGAGACCGAAGTAAAAGCCGTCATGGAGCCCACCCGAACCCCGCTTACACACGGCGCAGGGGGCGTGGGATTGATGGCGAGGGGCGTAACGGAAATCGGGGGTTGGGAGGGAACCGTCGCCGCAGGTATCTTACCGTCGTTCTTCCTCGATGGAGGATACATCCAAGATGTTAGCAATGCCCGCCACTGGCTGGCCCGCCGGAAATCTCACACTAAGGGGTTGCTGGCTCGCATAGGCACCATCCTTGGCGATTTTGAACAGGACCGTGAAGCGATCAAGGCCTAGACCGTGCGCCGACTAATGGTGGGAGCCAGGCAGCCCATCACCAACCCCCTACTACCCCAACGTCAGCGCCGTATCCTCGCGGTTCGCCCACTCCCCCATCGAGCCGTCGTACATGCACACCGACGGCTGCCCGATGAGCGCCAGGGCGAAGGCTCCGTGCGCCGCACGGACCCCGCCCTGTCAGTAGACGTGGACCGCCGTCTCCGGCGTGATGCCGAGCCCGGCGGCCAGCGCGCGCAGCTCGCCGGCGTCCTTGAACGTATCGTCGTCGTTGACCAGGTCGACCCATTCGAGGTGCGCCGCGCCCGGCACGTGGCCCACGCGGGCGTTCCCGCGGTCGGCCTCGCCGGCGAACTCCTCGGGCGTGCGGATGTCCCAGATCACGGTGCCGGCCTGGCCGATGGCCGCCGTCAGCTTCTCGACCGTCGAGGCCGTCTCCGGATGCACGGACGGCGTGAACGTCGCGCCGGCCGAGGGCGCTCCCGGACCGGACTCGGCCGGCCGGCCCTCGGCACTCCACTTCTTCCAGCCGCCGTTCAGCACCTTGACGTTGGCGTGGCCGTAGTAGCCGAGCACCCACCACAGCCGCGAGGCGTCGCGGTTGCGGATGCGGTCGTAGGCGACCACGAGCGTATCGTCGCCGACGCCCAGCGACTCGAACAGCGCCTTGGCCTCGGCGGGCGGCGCGACCAGCCGTGGGTCGGCGTCGCCCGTGCCCTTGATCTGCGCGCTCGGGCAGCGCACGGCGCCGGGGATGTGGCCCGCCTCGAACTCCTCGGCCTTCGTCCCCATCTCGACGACGACCATGCCGGGGTCGCCGAGGTGCTCGGCCAGCCAGGCGGTGTCGGCCAGGAGATCGGGGGCTGCGTACGTATCGGCCATCATCGCCTCCTCGCCCGCGCTCGCAGGACGCGGCCAGTCTCGACTTGGGCTCCCTACGTGTCAACCGCGCCCTGCACGCCCCGCGCGGGCTGCTTCACCAGCGTCTCGCGCGACCCGAACGCCAGCAGCACCGCCGCCAGCAGCATGACCGGCCCGAAGACCACGAAGGGCACCGCCGGACCGTACACGTTGGCCATCGCACCACCCGCCGCCGGAGCCCCGATCGCACCCGTCTCCGCGACCGTCCGCCGCGCCGCCTGGAGCCTCCCGCGCACGCGCTCCGGCACGATGTCGTACGTCGAGACCGCGACCGACCCCAGCGACAGTCCATTGGCGATGCCCAGCAAGCTCACGAGGACCGCCAGCTGCAAGAACGTGTCCGCGAAGGGGAAGAAGAGGAAGACGGCGCCCGGGACAGCGGTACTCGGGACCGTCGCCCACTTCCTGCCGATCTTGTCCATGACGAAACCGGCCGGCACGATCATGGCCAGGATGAACACGCCGGAGATCGAGAACAGCAGGCCGACCTGGGTGGGCGAGAAGCCGAGCTGCGACCCCGCGTACAGCGGCAGCATGCTGTGCAACGTCATCCGGTAGATCATCATGCTGAACGTCGCGAAGGTGAGGGCCAGGTACGTCCTGCGGAACCGCGGCTCGATGGCGTGGAAGAGCCCGGCCAGCGCCCGGAAGCGCCCCGCCAGCCCCGCCCCCGGCGCGCTCGCCACCGCGTCCGCCCGCGGCTGCGCGGGCGGCCGCCTGCGCGCCTTGACCGTCAGCGCGACCGGGACGGCCAGCGCGGCGAGGACGGCATAGAGGACGAAGACGGCGCGGAAGTCGATCAGCTCGGTAAGCACCCCGCCCAGCACCGGCCCCAACGCCATGCCCAGCGAGTTGAAGCCGAAGAACCCGCTCATGAGCCTCCCCCGCTGCGCCGGCCGGACCGCGTCGATGCCGGCGACCTCGCGCGCCAGCATGAACACGCTGTCGCCCACGCCCATGAGGAAGAGCGCCGCGAGCAGGGCCGCGAACCAAGGCGTGACGACGACCGAGAGCGCCGCCGCCGCGACGACCGCCGGCCCGCCGATCAAGGACAACCGCGGTCCGAGCCGGTCGACCAATACGCCGGCCACCGGCTGCCCGGCGAACCGGCCCACCGCGTGGGCCGTCACCACCTGAGCCGCGACGCCGATCGAGATATCGAAGAACGTCGCCAGCACCGGTATGGTCACGACGACCATCCCATGACCGAACGCCAGCATCACGGTGGTCCCATAGAGGGGGACCAGCCCGCGGGCCGTGGCACCGAGCTTGAGCATCGAGGCGTCCGCCAGGGCCGTCTACACGACAGCACGTTTGAGGATGCGCGGACTATAGCAGCAGGGCCACGAGATACTTCGCTGCGCTCAGCATGACAGTAGGCTGAAGTTGTCATCCTGAGGGCGCCGTAGGCGGGCGAAGGATCTCGTCCCCGTTCCGCGAACCTCTCGCCTCCCCCGCGCCCCGCTATAATCGTTTTCGACGCAACGGCCAGTTGCGTGGCCTGCATCACCGGAGGCTCTCTTGACCCAACGGCACCTCGAAACCCCTGTCGACATGACCAAGATCGTGTCGCTCGCCAAGCGGCGCGGCTTCGTCTTCCCCGCCAGCGAGATCTACGGCGGCATCGGCTCCACGTGGGACTACGGCCCGCTCGGCGTCGAGCTCAAGCGCAACATCAAGGAGGCGTGGTGGCGCTCGATGGTCTACGAGCGCGACGACATCGTCGGCCTCGACAGCGCCATCATCCAGGCGCCGCAGGTGTGGGTCGCCAGCGGACACGCCGAGGGCTTCGCCGACCCGCTCGTCGAGTGCCCGACCTGCCGCAAGCGATACCGCGCCGACCAGCTCGAGGACCCGGAGAAGTGCCCGGACGACGGCTCCAAGCTCTCGGAGCCGCGCATGTTCAACCTCATGTTCAAGACCCACGTGGGTCCCGTCGAGGAGGACGCCGCTCAGGTCTGGCTGCGCCCCGAGACGGCCCAGGGCATCTTCACGAACTTCGACAACGTTCTCACGGCCACGCGCATGAAGCTCCCCTTCGGCATCGCGCAGATCGGCAAGTCGTTCCGCAACGAGATCACCACCGGCAACTTCATCTTCCGCACGCGCGAGTTCGAGCAGATGGAGATGGAGTTCTTCGTGAAGCCCGGCGAGGACCAGGCGTGGTTCGAGTG
>JACZSI010000168.1 GCA_022574265.1 Chloroflexota bacterium
CGCCTTGCCTCCCGACCTCAACGGACGCCTCGACTTCTGGAACATCGGCTACCCGCTGGGCGCCGTCGTCTACCTCACGGCCGTCGTCGCGATCGCGGCGGTCGCGTGGGCGCTCTACCGGCGCTCGCGCATCTGGCGCCTCGGCGCGCCGAACCCCGACGTCGGGCCGTGGGGGCCGCGGCTGCGTGCAGGCCTGCGGACGCTCGCGGTCGACTCGTTCGCGCACCGGCGGTTCCTGCGGCACGAGCGCTATCCGGGGCTGATGCACTTCCTGATCTTCTGGGGCATCGCCGTGCTGTTCGTCGCGACGACCCTCGCGGCGATCGAGTTCAACCTGGAGCGGTACGTGGGCTGGCGGTTCCCCACGGCCGCGATCGGCGTGCAGCTCGAGCTCGTATGGGACCTCGGTGGGCTGATGCTCATCGCCGGCATCGGCCTCGCGGCCTACCGCCGCTACGTGCTCCGCCCCCCGCGTCTGAACACGATGCTCGAGAACGGCGTGCTGCTCTGGGCGCTGCTGGCGATGGCGCTCTCCGGCTTCCTGCTCCAGTCGCTGCGGATGGCGGCGACGGAGATGGAGCCCTCGAGCGTGCTGTACCGGCCGGAGTGGGCGGTGTGGTCGCCGGTGAGCTACGCCATCGCGGCCGGCGTCCGCGCCACCGGGATGACGGTCTACGCCATGGAAGTTAGCCACTTTGCGCTGTGGTGGGCGCACGCCGCGCTGATGTCGGCGACGTTCGTGTACGCGGCCGTTCGCTTCGGTCCGCTGATGCACATCTTCGTCAGCCCGCTGAACGTGCTCATGCGCACCTCGATCGTGCGGCCGAAGGGGGCGCTGCGGCCGATGGGCGCGCTCGATGAGCTGGAGAGCTTCGGCGCCCGCGAGCTCACGCAGCTGACCACGAAGCAGCTGCTGGACTTCGACGCCTGCACGAACTGCGGGCGCTGCCAGGACCAGTGCCCGGCGTTCGCCAGCGGCAAGCCGCTCTCGCCGCGGAAGGTCATCCAGGACGCCAAGGCCTACATGGAGCAGCGCGCGCCGGCGCTCCTCGCCCTGCGCGACGGCGAGCAGGCGGCGGACCCGGAGCGGTCGCTCGTCCACGACTTCGTGACGCCGGAGGCGCTGTGGGCGTGCACGACCTGCGGCGCGTGCGAGGAGGCCTGCCCGGCGGGCGTCGAGCACATCGATACGATCGTCGACATGCGCCGCTTCCTGACGATGGAGGAGGCGGCCGTGCCGGCGACGGCGATGGATGCCTTGACGTCGATGGAGCAGCGGGGCCACCCGTGGCGCGGCACTACCGCGACGCGCACCGACTGGATGGAGGGCACGGGCGCGGTGACGCTGGCGGAGGACCCGGAGCACGAGGTGCTGCTGTGGGTGGGGTGCACGAGCGCGCTGAACACGCGCAACCAGGCGGCCGCGAAGGCGATGGCCGCAGTGCTCAAGCGCGCTGGGGTGCGCTACCGCGTGCTCGGCAGCGAGGAGGCGTGCACGGGCGACCCCGCGCGGCGCATGGGCAACGAGTACGTCTACCAGATGCTGGCGGAGCAGAACATAGCCACGCTCAACGGCTACGGGGTGAAGAAGATACTCACCCTCTGCCCGCACTGCTTCAACACGCTGAAGAACGAATACCCGCAGCTCGGGGGCGAGTACGAGGTGCTGCACTACACCGAGTACGTCGCGGAGCTCGTGCGCGACGGCCGCATCAAGCCGGTCGCCCGCATCGAGGCCACGGTCGCCTACCACGACTCGTGTTACCTGGGGCGGCACAACGGGATCTACGACCCGCCGCGGGAGATCGCCGAAGCGATCCCGGGGCTCACGCTCGTGGAGATGGGCGAGGACCGCTGCCGCGAGCGCGGGTTCTGCTGCGGCGCCGGGGGTGGGCGCATGTGGATGGAGGAGGAGGGCACCCGGGTCAACCACATCCGGACGGACCACTTCCTCGAGACGGGCGCCGACATCGTCGGGGTCTCCTGCCCCTTCTGCCTCCAGATGATGGAGGAGGGGATCGGCGCGAAGGGCGTGGGGGACACCAAGAAGGCGAAAGACCTGCTCGAGCTGCTGGCCGAGAGCCTCGACGGGCCTGAGTCCGGCTGAGGCTTAGGCCTCTTCGGTCGCTTCGGGCAGGTCGGGGAGGCTCGCGTCGTCCGGCATGCCGCCGTCGAGCACGGCGCCCACGCCGGCCGTCTTGGCGCCGCGCTCCGGGTCGTCCTCAGCCCACTGCGCCATGTCCAGCACCGGCGCGCTGACGGGCGCATCGCCGTTGGCCGCGGGCGTGGCCGGCTCCGTGGTCGCGGTCAGGGCGGAGGTGGGGAAGGAGACCGTCGCGCGCTGGGAGGGATGCTGGAAGGTCTCGTGGAGCACGACCCGTATCGCGCCGCCGGCGGTGCTGGCCACGGCGCCCTGGTACTCGTTCCCGCCGTCCATGAGCCAGCTGAGCCGGCGCCCGAGCTTCGCGGGGACCATGCCCAGGCGGTCGCCGTCCTCCGTGTGGACGGCGAGCGAGCCGCCCCGCCGCTCGAGTCGCACGGGAGCGCCGGGCGAGACGAAGGCGCGGTCCTTGACCTGCGCGCAGCCCGTGAGCGCCACGTGCGCGGTCTTGGAGCCGTCGTTGATGAAGAAGCGGCGCGCGGCGACGGACGTGGCGACGCGCTTCGGGCCGCGCCCGTTCTTGGGGAGGGCTGCCAGCCGGTCGAGGTTCTTGCGGGCGATTGCGCTGGCGGGGTCGATGGCGATGGCGCCGCCGAACGCACGTGTCGCGCCCCTGGTGTCGCCCAGCTCGAGCAGGGCCTTGCCGAGGCGGTTCCACGCATCGACGTCGGTGGGCGACGCCTTGGTGAGCTCCCGGTTGACGGCGGCCGCCTCTTTCCAGCGGCCGTCCATCGCGAGGCCGATGGCCTCTCTCGTCCGCTCCTTCAGCAGCCTGACTGAATCGTCTTCGCGATACACCATGTCCACGCTCCGTGCCGCGCGCGCTCCTCCCCCTTCAGCGCCGCGTCTCGCTAGGTTCTTCTCGGTATCCTTCCCATGCCGACGAGCAGCCGGTGCTCGATCGAGGTGCAACGGTCCATGACCACATCGAGGCCTGCTTGCCGCGCGCGCTCCGCGGCCTCCTCGTTCACGATCCCGAGCTGCATCCACACCGCCGAGGCTCCGGCCTCGATGGCCGCGTCCACCACCGGCGGCACGTCGGCCGCCCGCCGGAATATATCGACGAGGTCGATGTGCCCGGGCACCGATCCGAGGTCCGGGTACGGCTGCTCGCCGAGCACCGGGCCTTCGAGCCGGGGGTTCACGGGGATGATGCGGTAGCCCTGCGACGCCAGATACTTCGCGACGCTGTGGCTCGGCCGGTCCTCCCGGTCGGAGAGCCCCACCACCGCGATCACCTTCGATCTTGTCAATATCTCTTCTATTGTTGCCATGTATATGACATCAGACAAGGAGGGTTTGCCCCGCCGAGGCGTTCCACGGCGCCGCGACCCGATGCGCGCTAGATTGCGCAATCCGGGCGATGCCCGTCAATGCCTTTGCGGGCACGGTGATCCCCGATTTCGGGGCGGTTTG
>JACZSI010000036.1 GCA_022574265.1 Chloroflexota bacterium
CCTCGGTCCGCGTCCGCAGCGTGATCGTGCCGCGCCCGTCCAGGGCGTCGGCGGCGTTGTCGATGAGGTTCGTCCAGACCTGGTTGAGCTCGCTGCCGTGGGCCTCGATCTTGGGCAGGTCCGATGCGTACTCGCGCCGCACGTCGATCCCCTTGAGCTTGGAGCGCAGGATGAGCAGCGTGTTGTCGATCCCCTCGTGGAGGTCCACGTCCTGGACCGGCGCCTGGTCGAGGTAGGCGTAGGACTTGAGCGCCTTGACGATGTCCGAGATGCGCCCGGCGCCCTGGCCGATCTCGGCGATCAGCAAGTGCATCGCGTAGGTTGCCGCCACGCGCCGCGCCGCCGCCGCCGCCCCGGTAGGAGCGGCGTCGCGCGTGAGCTCGGTGAGCGAGGCGGCATCGTGGCCCAGGTCGACGAGCGCCGGCGCCAGCTCCCAGCCGTCGGAGGCGCCCAGCCCCTCGAGCCACGTCTCGACCTCGGCTTCGCGGTCGCTCCGCGTGAGCGCGTCGATGTCCGGGGGCCTGCCCGCGGCCTCCCTGGCGCGCGCGGTCTCGCCTTCGATGCGCTCGATGACGCTCGCGGGGAGCCCAGCGCCGGCCAGCGCGCGCTCGGCCGTCGCGGAGCGCTCGATCGCCTCGCCGACCTGGTCGGCGCCGCGCTTCACGGCGGCCGCCGGGTTGTTGAGCTCGTGGGCGACGCCCGCGGTGAGCGTCCCGAGCTGGGCCATCTTCTCGCCCTGGCGGAGCATGCCTTCCGTGGAGCGCCAGCGGCCGAGGACCGTGTAGAACAGCGCGCGCGTCGCGGGGAGGCTCGTGCTCAGCAGTCCGTCGAGCTGCTCCTTCGTGATGGCGACGAGCGTGGCGTCGGTGCGCGCGTTGACGGACGCCATGCGCGGGTTGCCCTCGAGCAGCGCCATCTCGCCGACGACGTCGCCCACGCCCAAGACGTTGAGCAGCACCTCGCGCGGGCCGGAGGCCTTGACGACCTCCAGCGTGCCGTCCGTGATGACGTACGCGCGGTCGCCGGGGCTGCCCTCGGCGAAGAGCTGCTCGCCCGCCGCGACGTGCACGTCCTCCGCCTCCTCGCACAGCCGCCGGAGGTCGGCCTCCGGCAGGTCGCTGAAGAGCGGCACGCTCTTGAGCGTCTCGTACTGCTCGCTCATGCGCCCACGTTCAATAAGTAAGCCTCGACCGGCTCGGAGATGCCCTTGAGCCGCAGCGTGCGGTGCTCGGCGCCCGCTTGGCCGCTGAGCTTCGCGTAGACCTCCTCCGTCACGAGCACCTCCCCGCCCGCGGCCTCGCCCTGAAGGCGCGACGCGATGTTGACGGTGTCGCCCAGCGCGGTGTAGTCGCTGCAGTTGTCGGAGCCGACGACGCCGGTGTAAGCGAGGCCGGTGCTGACGCCGATCCCGACCTGGAGGAGTCCCTCCTCCCCCGCCGCCGCGTTGATCCCGGGCATGGCCGCTTGGATCTCCCTAGCGGCCTCGACGGCACGGCGGGCGTGGTCCTCGTGCCGGACCGGCGCGTTGAAGAGCGCCAGGACGGCGTCGCCCAGGAAGTGGTCGACGATACCGTCGTGGCGCACGACGATCTCCCGGCAGCGCCGGAAGAAGTCGTCGACGATGGGCCGCATGGCCTCGGGGCCACGGTCGTGGACGAGCTGCGTGTAGCCGCGGAGGTCGGCGAACAGGACCGTGATGTCCGAGAGACCACCGGTCTCCCAGTGGACCCCTCAGATATTGCAGATGTTGGGGTTCTTGGCGCTCCGGTCCACGCCGAGGATGCGCCAGAGGCCGCCGCGCAGTCCGGTGAAGTGCATCTTCCGGTCCAGCACGTAAAACGCCACCCAAAGGGACATACGCCACCATTTCGCCGGCACGCCCGGGACCTCGCGGTTCTTGAAATGGTCGATGATGCAGTATTCGGACAGGCCGTCGTGCTGGTGTGCGGCCGCCCCCCGGTCTGAGTCTTTCATGGCTGCTCCGTCTGCCTACACCGTCCGGAGATACTGGTGGACGAAGCTGATGGCGATGGCGCCATCGCCGACCGCCGAGGCCACGCGGCGCATGACGCCTTGGCGGACGTCGCCCACGGCGAAGATGCCGGGCACGCTAGTCTCCAGCGAGTAGGGGTCGCGCGTCCAGCCCTTCGGCCGCTTGCCGCCGGGCATCACGTCGCGTCCCGTGAGGATGAAGCCTGCTTCGTTGCGCTCCACGAGGCCTGCCACCAAGTCGGTGTGCGGCTCGGCGCCGATGAAGACGAACATCGCGTCGGCGTCGATCGACGAGGTGGCGCCCGTGTCCACGTTCTTGTACGTCACCGACGCGAGCCGCCCGTCGCCGTGCGCCGCCGTGACCTCCGCGCTCAGCACCACCTCGATGTTCTCGGTGGAGGCGATCTGGTCGACCAGGTACTTCGACATGCCCTGCTCGATGGCCGGCGAACGCACGAGCATCGTCACCTTCTTGGCGTAGCGCGATAGGAACATCGCGCCCTGGCCGGCGGAGTTCGCTCCGCCCACGACGAGCACGTCGTGACCGCGGTAGTTGACGGCCTCGGTGGTGGCGGCGCCGTAGTAGACGCCGGCACCCGCCAGGTCCGACGCGCCGGGGATATCGAGCAGCCGCACCGAGACGCCCGTGGCGATGATGAGCGCGTGGCAGCTCAGCTCGGTGCCGTCGCCGAGCGTGACGATGCGGTAGGGCCCCTCGACCCGGACCGCCGTCACCTCCTGCGCGGTCAGGATCTCGGCGCCGAAGCGCTCCGCCTGCGCGGTGGCCCGTCGCGCCAGGTCGGCGCCGCTGATGCCGTTGGGGAAGCCCAGGTAGTTCTCGATGCGGGAGCTGGTGCCGGCCTGACCGCCCGTCGCCTCGCGCTCGATCATCACGGTCCGCAGCCCCTCGGTGACGGCGTAGACGGCCGCGCCGAGTCCAGCCGGCCCCGCGCCGATGATGACGACGTCGTAGAACGGTTGCGTGGCCTGCGTCTGGAGTCCGGCCTTCTCGGCGAGCGCTTGCGTATCCGGCTCGATGAGCACCGTGCCGTCGGGGAAGAACGCGACGGGCAGCCGCCGGTCGTCGCCGACGGCCGCCTCGACGAGCTTGCGGGCCTCCTCGTCGGCCTCGATGTCGAGCCACTGGTAGGGGATGCGGTTGCGCGCCAGGAAGTCCTTGGCGTCGTGCGAGCTCCGCGACCAGAGCGTGCCGGCGATGCGGATGCCGTCGTAGGGCACGAGCACGTTGGCCGACCAGTCGCTGAGGAGGTCGTCGAGGATGGGATAGAGGTTGTCCTCGGGCGGGTCCCACGGCTTCATGAGGTAGTGGTCGAGGCCGACTTCGTTGATGGCGGCGATGGCGGCCGATGTGTCCGCGTACGCGGTCAGCAGCACCCGCTTCGCCTCCGGGTGCAGCTCGATGGCCTGAGCCAGGAACTCGGTGCCGGACATGCTGGGCATGCGCTGGTCCACGAGGAACAGCGCAACCGGCGTGTTGCGGCGCTTGAGCTCGGCCACCGCCGCGAGCGCGTCGGCCCCGGAGGCCGCTTTCACGATGCGGTAGTCGGAGCGGAAGTGCGAGCGGAGGTCGCGCTCGATAGCGTTCAGCACCTGCGGCTCGTCGTCGACGATCAGGATGACGGGTGTGGCCATGCGTCCTGCGTCCAAGGCCGCCTGTTGCAGCTCGGGCAGTCCATCTCAGGCGACGACCATGTTCTCATAGCCGGGCTCGAGCTCGACGCCGAGCGCGGACTCCACGAGAGCGAGCTCCTTCAGGACCTCGCTCTCGTGGGCCAGGCTGCGGTGCACCGGGACGATGCGCGGCAGCTTCACGCCCGCTTCAAGCGCCTCGGCGAGCTCGCGCTGGAGCGTGCTCGGCGTGAGGTGCTTCGAGCGCCGCGCACGCTCGGCCAGGCGGTCCGGGAACGTGACGTCGACGAAGAGGACCTGGGGTGCGCGCTCGTGCGTGAAGAACGAGAGGAGCTTGCCGCCGGTATCGCCGGAGAAGCCGACGCGCGTGCCGTTCGCGCTCACGATGTAGCCGACGGTCGGCACCGGGTGGTCGGCGCGCACCGGGTCGACGTCGTAGCGAAGGACGCTCAAGCGTTCGCCCTCGGTGAGCGCGTGGAAGTTGAAGGACGGCGGCCCTTCGTTGAGCCCGCGCGTCAGGTCGGGGTAGACCTCGCCGTCGAGCAGGTGCGCGCGCACGCTGTCCAGCGTCCGCTGCTCCGAGAACACGTCGATGGCGGTGGGCTCGTCGATGGTCGCGAGCCCAAGCGTCGGCAGGTCGCGGGCGTGGTCGAAGTGGAGGTGCGTCAGGAGGACGGCGGAGACGCGGCGCTGCTCGTCGGCGCCGAGCGTGCTCGCGAGGCTGCCGGCGTCGATCGCCAGCACGCCGTCGATGAGGAAGCACGTGTGGTGCGTCTCCTTCGTCTCGAGGTTATGGGCACCGAGGACGCGGACCTGCATGCGCTATGCCTCCGCGGCGTGGAGCACGCGGACGGCGATCGGCTCGGCCTTGCCCTTGACCTCGAGCGAGCGCCGCTCGAGGTCCGGGAACCGCGAGGCCACGTCGGCGTAGAGCTCCTCGCTGATGATGACCTCGCCCGGCTGCGCCTCGGCCTGGAGCCTCGCGGCGGTGTTCACCGTGTCGCCCAGCGCCGTGAAGTCGTTTATCTCGCTCGTGCCGATCCTTCCGACGTAGGCGAGGCCCGCATGCACGCCGATGCCGATCGGCAACCACGGCTCGCCTGCGCCGTACCCCATGGCCCGGATCAGGTCGACGGCGCTGAGGACCGCGGCGCTGCGGTAGTCGGGGCCGGTCGGGCCCAGGATGAAGAGCGCCATGACCTCGTCGCCGACCATCTTGTCGATGATCGCGTTATGGTCGAGCAGCGCGTGCGTCGCGGTTTCGTAGAAGCGGTTGAGCATGGCGGCGAACGCGCTCGCGCCCATGCGCTCGCCGAGCTCGGTGGACCCGCGGACGTCAGCGAAGAGCACCGCGACGTCGACCTCCGCCCCACCCGGGGGCAGCTTTGTGTCTCACATGTTGCAGAGGTGCGGGCTCTTGCGCGAGGGGCGGTACCCGAGCGGCTTGGTCACGACGGACCCGATGCCGGCCAGGGGTATCCGGCACATGCGGCATCGGTGCGAGCCGGGCAGCATCCCGAGCCGCGAGTGGTGGCGGCCCATCAGCACGTCGCGCCAGGCCTGCTCCGCCGCCGGGTCCACGTGTTCGTGCGTCAAGTCGAGCGCTCCTTGCCGGGGGGCTGAGCGGCCGTGCGCGTATCCAGCGCGGGCCGCGGGTCATGGTACGCTCGGCCCCCGCCCGCGGCAATCGCAAGGCTCGGTCCGCCTACGCCAACCCCTCGGTGTGCGTGCCCTCCACCACGGCGATGACGTCGTCGGACGAGACGACCGCCTCCGTTCCAACGAGCTCGGGCGCGCCTAGCGTGTCGATGTAACGGATCCGCACCTGCGCCTCCGCGGGCATGACGTCGAGCACCTCGACGAGGCTCCCATCGGCAAGCGTGATCTGCGTCGACACCTTCAGGTTCGCGACGTTCATCGTGTGCGCTCCCCCTGGGCCGGCGGGCGGCGCTCGAAACGGCGGAACTCGATCGTCGTGCATCCATCCTCGGAGCGCCAGGGGCCGTGCGGCATGCCTGGCGGGCGGCACGCGTACATACCGGCGGTGAACGTCTGGCCGAGCGTGATGTCGTGGATGCTGCCCTCGATGATCCAGACCTCCTCCCAGAAGTCGTGGGACTGGGGGCCCATCGCGGACGTGTCGGTCCGCGGCTCGAAGTGCAGCATCCTGGTGTAGTCGCCGGTCTCTTCGTCGCGCGCGAGGATCTGCTCGCTCAAGCCCCGCACGCCGCCGACGGGCCGATGGGGGACCGAGGTGGGGTCGAAGAACTCAAGCTCCGGCTTCGGCATGGTCTCGTTCCTCCTCGTCTCGACTTTGCCTCAAGACCTCGGCTCCTGATCGCGAGAGCGTCTGCGCTCCACAGCCGTTTCGACCATCCCCCCGGCCCCCTTCCTCGCCAGGAAGGGGGAGAGATAATCAGCTACGGGGGACACCCCCGTGCCCCCGGCAAAGGGGCTTCGCCCCTCTGCACTCTCCCTTCCCGTTCCGTTCGATCCCTCCCAGGAAGGACTCAGGGCTGGCTCTCTGCACTCCCCATGCCGTACCTCAGCAGGGCTTTGGAGGCAAGGAGCCGCATCTCTGCCGGCGCGTCTACCCGGCCCACAGCTCCTTGAACTGCGTGGCGACGACTCTTTCGTAGGGTACGGGGCCGGACAGCGCTCCGATGCTCCGCGCGAACGCGTTCATCTGCGCCACGCTCTCCTCCGAGATCGACGGCTCGTAGTACGGCACGTCGCGCTCGACGAGCTTGACGATGAGCCCCGCCTCCTCCGGCGGGAAGCGCCGGTCGCCCACCTCCTGCGCACGCGCCGGGTCCTCGCGCAGCAACCGCTGCACGCGGACGATCGCCCGCACCGCCGCCGCGACCTCGCCGGGGGCCTCGGCGATCACGGCGTCGGACGCGACGAGCGCGGGGAAGGTGTACCCGCGTGCCGCGGGCGGACCATCGCCGCGGCGGACGTCGAGCACGACCGTGCCCGCGCCGGAGCCGACCGCCACCTCCGCCGCCATGCCGTTCGCCCAGAAGCCGTCGATGGTGCCGGCCGCGAGCGCCCTCGCCGCGTGCACGCCGAAGGACACGCCGGCCTCCATGCCGCCGGGGACCGGCGCGATGCTGACGCCGTCGCGCTCCGGGTCGATGCCGGCCTCCGCGAGCAGCCGCACGAGGCCCGCGTCGGGCCCCGGTGCCGCGCCGATCCGCCTTCCCTTGACGGCCGCGACGTCGCCACGCTCGACCCCGAGGTCGGCGCGCAGGACCAAGAACCAATACATGTGCTGCGCCAGGGCCACGATCAGCTTCGCGCCCTTCCAATCAGGGAACGCGCTCAGCGCCGTGTGGGCCGAGCCGGCCACGAGGTCGAGCTCGCCGTCGCGCAGCGCCGCCATCGTCCGGGGCACGGGGAAGATGTGCTGGACCTCGGCCTCGATGCCCTCGGCCTCGAACGCACCGAGGTCCACGGCCGCGATGGCCGGGAAGTAGGAGTTCGAGACCATGTCCGGTACGCCGATGCGCATGGGGCTGCTCACCACGCCCTCAGGAGGGCCGCTGGCGGCGGGGGCGGCGGCGGCGCGTCCTCGGCCGGGGCGGCTCGTCCTCAGCCGCTGGGCTGGGCGGCTGCTTCTCGCTCTCCAGACGGGCCTTTATCTGGGCCAGGAAGCCCTCCTGGTCCTTCGGCATGATGGCGAGCACCCGGCCTCGCGCGCGGTGCACGAGCACCGAAGGGCCGCCGAACGGCAGCCGCATCGCCCCCACGTCCACGATATCCGAGATCGGGATGATGATCTTCCGGGGCGCCCAGTAGCGGATGACCAGGGCGTCCTCGTACAGGTCGTAGCGCACGTGCTTGGTGAAGGCGAGGAAGACCGCCAGGCCGAACCCGGCGAGGATCGGTATGTCGCCGGCGCCCATGAAGCCCTGAACGACCATGAACCCCGCCATGATCAGCAGGACCGGGTCGAAGACCGAGAACCTTCGCTTATCGGTGTAGAGCGGCGTCACGGCGGCGAGGGTACAGGTTCAGGCGGAGGCGGGCAACCGGAGGGCCGAGCCAACCACCCGCGCGCGGCTCAGGCGCGGTGCAGCTCGGCGTGCGACGCTCGCGTCCGCGGCCGGGAGTCGGGCCCGCGCTCGCTCCCCAGCTCGATCCGCCGCAGGAACTTCACGTTCGCGCACGAGTCGACCTCCGCCGTCTGGCATGCGGCCACGTCGGGTATCAGGAAGCGCACGGGGCCGCCCCGCGCGGCGGGAAGCGGGCCGTCACCCAGCCGATAGATCAAGATGGCCTGGTCGATGACCGCGGCCAGCGGAACGCTCGCCGAGTAGTCCCCCTCCGCGAACAGGGTGATGAACGCCGCGCCCGCGTCAGGCTGCGACCGCTCGATCACGCTCGTCAACCGGACGGCCGCTCCCTCCCTGCCCTCGGCCAGCTCCGAGACGTCGGCGATCTGACCGGGCAGCGCAGCCAGTGCGGCGAAGTCGTAGGTCCGAACCGCCCCCACCAGGCCCCCGACTTCGAGCGCAGCGCCACTCGTGCTCCCAGCGTGCTCATGATTGCCGGCCTCGCTCGCCCGAACGTCACCACATCCTACGCCAGGGCGGCCAACCACGGTGCTAGAATCCCGCTCACGCGACGGGCTGTTGGCGTCTCCGAGAGGCCGGCCAGGAGGTCACGATGCTCGAGGAGCAGACCCTATCGAGCGGCATGCGGGTCTGGACCGCGCGCCCTGTCTCGTCCGGTGAGCCCGAGCGGCGGCCCGCCGTCATCGTCCTGCACGGGCGCCGGGGGCCGATCGATATCGATGGGAGCTGGGACAGGGTCGAGCGGCTCGCCCGCGACGGCTTCGTCGGCTGCGTGCCGGACCTCTACCACCGCTTCACGGGCGACCGTGGGCCGATCGAGGCCCAAGAGGCCAGGATCGACTACGGCGACGACGAGTCGTTGGCCGATCTGGACGAAACCATCGCCTACCTGAAGACGCTCCCCTACGTCGACGGCGATCACATCGGGGTCGCCGGCTTCTGCATGAGCGGGCGCATCGCGCTCAGCTACGGTGCGGCACGCGAGGCGACGGCGATCGCCTGCTTCCACGGCGGCGTGTACCCGCGGGACTACGCCGGCGAGTTCGCGGGCCAAGCGTCGGTGGCCGACTTCATACCGAAGCTCTCGTGTCCGGTGCTCGGGCTGTTCGGGGAGCTCGACCCGCGCAACCCATTGGAGAACATCCAGCGCTTCAGGAGCGAGCTCGAGCAGCACGGCAAGAGCTACCAGATCCGCGTCTTCGGCGACACCGACCACGGCTGGCTGAACCTGAAGTCCGCCGCCTACCGCAAGGAGCAGGCGGACGAAGCCTGGGAGATGTTCACCACGTTCTTGCGGGACGTCTTCGCGGGGAAGTGGCAGTCGGACCGGGCGATCTGGCGCTTCGAGTCCGATTCGTCGGTCGATTACGACCTGGCCCGGCTCAGCGAGGACGTCGCCGCGCGTTCTCCTACGTACGGCCCCTAAGCCACTGTCATGCTGAGCGCAGCGAAGCATCTCGCAGCCCGTTCGCTGCTCCCGCCATCCGCCGGGCAGGGTCGAGATCCTTCGCCCGCCTGCGGCGGCCTCAGGATGACAACGCTAGGCCGCGCACGGCTAGGGCGACGGGGCATCGAGCCGCGAGCTAGGCGTCCGGGGAGCCAGCGCCGAGGGGTGCCGCGACGGCACCGGTGAGTTGTGGCTTGAACTGGATCTCGTAGAGCTCGGCGTAGAGACCGCCCTCGGCTATCAGCTCCGCATGCGTGCCCGTCTCGACCAGACGGCCCTGGTCGATGACGAGGATCTGGTCGGCGGCGAGCACCGTGGAGAGCCGGTGGGCGATGGCGATGGTCGTGCGGCCCTCCATGAGCGGCCCCATCGCCGCCTGGATCCGGGACTCGGTGACCGAGTCCAGGGAGGACGTCGCCTCGTCCATGACGAGGATGCGCGGGTCCTTCAGCAGCACCCGCGCGATGGCGAGGCGCTGCTTCTCGCCGCCGGAGAGGCGGTAGCCGCGCTCGCCCACGACCGTGTCCAGCCCCTCGGGCATGTCCTCCACGACGTCGTCGAACTGGGCCACGCGGCAGGCATCCATCACCTCGGCGTCGGTCGCCTCGGCCCGCGCATAGCGCAGGTTCTCGCGCACGGATGCGTTGAACAGGTACGTCTCCTGGGTCACGATGCCCATCTGGCTGCGCAGGGAGTGGATCTTGAGGTCACGGACGTCGGTGCCGTCGATCGTCACCGCCCCTTCGGTCGCGTCGTAGAGGCGGGGGACGAGGTAGGTGGCCGTCGTCTTGCCGGCGCCCGTGGGGCCGACCAGCGCGACGAGCTGGCCGGGCTCCGCCGCGAACGTGATGCCGCGCAGGGCCCAGCGCTCCGGCAGGTACTGGAAGCCGACGTCGTGGAACGCCACGTGCCCGCGAGCGGGGGTTGGCAGGGCGACCGCGCTCGGGGACTCGGCCACGTCCGACTCGATGTCCAGGTATTCGAAGATGCGCTCGAACAGCGCCAGGGCGGCCATGACCTCGACGTTGACGTTGGCGAGCTGCCCCATCGGTTGGTAGAGCCGGACCAGCAGCGCCACGAACGCGACGAGCGTGCCGAGCGACATGTCGCCCTGGATCACGAGGTAGCCACCGTAGAGGTAGACGAGCGCGGGGCCGATCGCCTCGAGTATCTGGAGCACGACGCGGAACCAGCGGCCCAGCATGGACGTTCGTATCTGCACGTCCATGACCTCGGTTGCCTTGCGCTCGAAGCGGAGCCGCTCGAAGGTCTCCTTGGCGAACGTCTTCATCAGCAGGAAGCCGGAGATGTTGAGCGTCTCCTGCGTGATCGCGTTGAGGTCGGCGAGCTTGACCTGCGCCTCCTTCTGCAGGTCGTACCTGCGGAAGCCGACCCGTCTCGACGAGGCCACCGCGAAGGGGAGCACGCTGAGGGACAGCAGCGCCAGCCGCCAGTCCATCGCGAACATCACGGCGACGGCCGAGACCAGGATGAAGGCTTGCATGAGGCTCTGCATCATCGTCTGGGTGATGACCCGGTTGATGTTGGTCACGTCGTTGCTGAGCCGGCTCATCACCTCGCCGGTCTTGGCCGCGGTGAAGAAGCGGAGGGATAGGGACTGGAGGTGGGCGTAGAGGCCGCTGCGCAGGTCGAAGACGATGCGCTCGGCGACCTGCGCGCTGAAGCGGGTCTGAAGCACGCTCAGCAGTCCGGAAGCCGTCGGCGCCACGATCATCGCGCCGGCCAGCACCAGCAGGAGCCTCAGATCTCCACCGAGGATCGCGTCGTCGATGACCGAACGGACCAGCAGGGCGGGAGCCAGCGCGAGGGGCGCCGCGACCCCCAACGTGGCCATGATGATCAGCCCCTCCCGCCAATAGGGGCGGAAGTAGCTGCCCGCGCGCAGGACCATGCCCCGCGTCACCCGCGTTGGGCGGTCCCGGTCCCTGCCACGCCACGTCCCGTGCATCATGCCGTTGGTGATCCCTCCCTCGGACGACGGCTATCCGTCAGCCCCCATTCTACCAATGAGGCGGATCAATGGCCGCTGGATACGCTTCCCTGTCGGTGCGAGTCCTCCTGCGGCTCCGCCACCGCTAGCGCAGGCCGAGGCCGTCCGCCAGCCGCAGCGTGGCACGGGCGCGCTCGGCGATCGGCCGGTCGACGAGCCGCCCCTCGAACGCGATCGACCCTTCGCCCCGCGCGAAGGCCTCATCGAACGCGCCGGTCAGCCGCTCGGCGTAGTCGATCTCCTCGGGCGTCGGCGCGAACGCCGCGTTGATCGCGTCGATCTGCGACGGGTGGAACAGCGCCTTGCCGCTGAAGCCCAATCGGCGGGCCTTCCCGATGTCGCGCCGCAGCCCCTCCTCGTCGCCGAGGTCGGGCCAGACAGCGTCGATAGGCTGGACGTGGGCGGCTCGCGCGGCCGCGACGATCGTCGAGCGCGCGTGGATGAGCTCCGCCGCCTCCTCCTCGCGCAGCGCCGGCAGGCCGAGCTCCCAGCCGTAGTCCTCCGCGCCGAACATCAGCGCGACCAGGCGCGGGGAGCTGTCGGCGATGGCCAGCGCGTTGAACAGCCCGCGCGGGGTCTCGATCGCGGCCACCAGCGCGACGCTGCCGCGCTCGAGCCCAACCTCGGCCTCCCGCCCATCGAGGTAGGCGGTGATGGTCTGGACCTCCTCCGCGGACTCCACCTTGGGCAGGACGAGGCCTTCGAGTCCAGGGCGTACGGCCGCGCGCAGGTCCGCCTCGGCGTGCTCTCCTCCGACGGCGTTGATCCGCACGAACCGCGCCGGGCCGCCGGGCTCCTTCGGCCGCCCGAGCGCCTCCGCGATCAGCTCGCGCGCGGCGGGCTTCTCGGCGGGCGTGACGCCGTCCTCGAGATCGAGCATCGTCACGTCGCAGCGCAAGCTCATCGCCTTGTCGATGAAGCGCTGAGCGTGGCCGGGGACGAACATCCAGGTGCGCTTGACGTCCAACGCCTGCCCTCCTCCGGCCCAGGATATACTGGCGCACCGCTTGGGGGGCCCGATGACCCACTCCAGAAGGGCGGAGCACCCATGGCGAACGACGATCTTGCGCTTCGGATGAAAGTGGCGACCTCGTGCCGCGTCCTCGGCATGCTCGGGCTCGTGAACGAATCGACCGGCCACGTCAGCACGAGGGTCCCCGGCACGGACGAGATGTGGATCCGCTGCCGCGGGGGCGACGAGCTGGGCCTCACCTTCACCGGCATCCACAACATCCGCCGCACCGACTTCGACGGCAACGGCCCCCACGTGGGCGACAAGCACGGCTCCCCCAACGAGACGCCGATCCACGGCGAGATCTACCGCGCGCACCCCGAGGTCAACGCGGTCGTCCACGCACACCCGTGGTACGCCCTGCTCTGCGGCGTGACGAACCTCGAGTTCCGCCCCGTCTACGGCGGCTACGACCCCTCTTCCCTCGACATCGTGCGCAAGGGCGTGCCCATCTACCCCAGCGCCAAGACCATCACCGACAAGGACCTCGCGGCCAAGCTGATCGCGTGCATGGGCGACCGGAACGTGGTCCTGATGAAGGGCCACGGCATCACCGTCACGGGCAAGACGGTCGAGGAAGCGACCACGCTCGCGATCAAGTTCGACCGCCTCGCACGGGTCATGTGGGAGATCGCGACCTCCGGGCGCAAAGCCGACGACCTCTCGCCCGAGGACCTGGGCCGGTACAACCGTCCGGACCGCGGCAGCGAGCCGCGCACGGGCTGGAGGGCCGTGGTCGATGGCGCCGAGAACTTCGTTTGGAACCACTACGTCAAGATGCTGGAGGTCGCGAACATCGGCGTCCCGACCGACACGGACAGCCCCTAGGCTTAGGAGTTACGCACGCGCACGCGCCGCGAGCGTGGCCTTGACCCGCGCTATGTCCCGCGGAATCGTCGTTGCCCGCCCGTACGGGATAGGGAGTGCAGAGGGGCGAAGCCCCGGCGCCTGCCCTGAGCTTGTCGAAGGGCCGGGGGCACGGGGGTGTCCCCCGGATTTGGCTTCATCACCCCCTTCCTGGCGAGGAAGGGGGACGGGGGGATGGTCGAAAGCGCTGGGGCACCCAGCCACAGTGGCTGCGCCGCGTTACGC
>JACZSI010000037.1 GCA_022574265.1 Chloroflexota bacterium
GCGCGAAGATCCGCCGGGAGCGCATGGGACACATCGCGCTCGCGGCACCGGTGGCGCACATCTGGTTCGCCAAGGGCATCCCGAGCAGGCTTGGCCTGCTCCTGGACCTCTCGCCGCGCAACCTGGAGCGTGTCCTCTACTTCGCCCAGTACATCGTGAGCTCGGTGGACCCACTCGTGCGCACCCGGACCATCGAATTGCTCCAGGAGCAGCACGCCGAGCAGGCGGAGGCGCTCGCAGCCCAGCCGGACGAGGCCCTCGAAGCCCTCAACGCCGAGCTCAAGGCAGCCGACGACGAAGGCCGGCCCGCGGTCGAGCAGAAGATCGCGGAGCTCGCTGAGAACGCCGAGAAGGCCAAGGAAGAGGCCGAGGAGGCGCTGCAGCAGGCGATCACGGACGTCGAAAGCATCCGCCCGATGATGCTGATGACCGAGGCCCGTTACCGTGAGTTCAACGACAAGTTCGGCGACGTGTTCCGCTCCGGCATGGGCGCCGAGGCGATCCTGGAGATCCTCCGCGGGCTCGACCTCAAGGAGCTTTCCGAGGGGCTCGAGGTGGAGGTGCGGACGACCTCCGGCCAGCGGCGCAAGAAGGCGGTCAAGCGCATCCGGGTCGTGGAGGCGCTGCGGCGCAGCGGGAACAAGCCGGAATGGATGGTCATCACCCACCTTCCCGTCCTGCCGCCGGACCTGCGGCCCATGGTGCAGCTGGACGGAGGACGCTTCGCCACGAGCGACCTCAACGACCTCTACCGGCGGGTCATCAACCGGAACAACCGTCTGCGGCGGCTGCTCGATCTGGGCGCCCCCGAGATCATCGTGCGGAACGAGAAGCGCATGCTCCAAGAGGCCGTCGACGACCTGATCGACAACGGCCGCCGCGGCCGCGCCATCGTCGGCAGCCACAACCACAAGCTGAAGAGCCTGTCCGACCTGCTCCGCGGCAAGCAGGGCCGGTTCCGCCAGAACCTCTTGGGCAAGCGCGTGGACTACGGTGGCCGTTCCGTGATCGTCGTCGGTCCAAGCCTGAAGCTGGACCAGTGCGGCCTGCCGAAGAAGATGGCGCTGGAGCTGTTCAAGCCCTTCGTCATGCACAAACTGGTGACGCACGGGCTGGCCCACAACATCAAGAGCGCCAAGCGGATGGTCGAGCGGATGCGGCCCGAGGTCTGGGACATCCTCGAGGAGGTCATCAAGGGGCGTCCGGTGCTCCTGAACCGCGCGCCGACCCTGCACCGCCTCGGTATCCAAGCGTTCATGCCCTTGCTCATCGAGGGCAGCGCGATCCAGCTGCACCCGCTGGTGTGCGCGGCGTTCAACGCCGACTTCGACGGCGACCAGATGGCCGTGCACGTGCCGCTCTCCCGGGAGGCGGTGCAAGAGGCCAAGAAAGTGATGTTGAGCACCCTCAACATGCTCTCCCCCAGCTCCGGCGAGCCGCTGGTAGCGCCGACCTACGAGATCGTGCTCGGCTGCTACTACCTGACGCAGGTGCGTCCCGACGCGAAGGGCACCGGGCATCGCTTCCGGGACTTCGACGACGTGATGGTGGCGTACGACTCCGGCTTGGTCGAGCTCCATGCCGAGATCCAGGTGCGGGCGCCCGAGAGCGAAGAGGGATGGATGGCCACCACGCCCGGCCGGATCATCTTCAACGAGGTCGTGCCGAAGGAGGAGCTGCGCCACTACGACCGGGTGATGGACAAGAAAGCACTCAAGGACCTGGTGGTCGAGACCTACAACACCGTCGGGAACCAGGTCACGGCGGACACGCTCGATAAGATCAAAGACCTCGGCTTCCACTACGCCACGATCTCAGGGATAACCATCGGCATCACGGACATCCAGGTGCCCGAAGAGAAGAAGGCGATCATCGAGAAGGCCGACGTCAAGGTCAGCGCGCTCGAGGACCAGTACGAGCAGGGACTGATCACGGACCGCGAGCGGTATAACCGGACCATCAGCGTGTGGCAGAACGTCAGCACGCAGATGGACGCGGTGATCCAGAAGCATCTGCCGGAGTTCGGCGGCATCTACGCCATGGCCCACTCGGGCGCCCGGGGGAACGAGGCCCAGATCAAGCAGATGGCGGCGATGCGGGGGCTGATGAGCAACCCGCGCGGTGACATCATCGAGCTCCCCATCAAGTCGAGCTTCCGCGAGGGCCTCTCCGTGCTCGAATACTTCATCTCCACGCACGGCGCGCGCAAGGGACTCGCTGACACGGCGCTGCGCACGGCCGACTCCGGCTATCTGACGCGGCGGCTGATCGACGTGGCGCAGGAGGTGATCGTCCTCGAGGAAGACTGCGAGACCGACCGCGGCGTCTTGATCCACGCCGAAGCGTCGGAAGAGGACATCATGATCGCGGGACTCGCCGACCGGCTCATCGGCCGCGTCGCCGCCGCGCCGGTGGCGCACCCCGAGACGGGCGAGGTGCTCGTCGACGCGGGCCAGATGATCGAGGAGACCAACGCCAAGATAGTCGAAGCGGCGGGCGTCTCCGAGGTCGCGGTCCGCAGCCCGCTCACGTGCGAGGCCGCGAGGGGCATCTGCCGCATCTGCTACGGCCTCGCCCCGGCGACCGGCCGCCTCGCCCTCCTCGGCGACGCGGTCGGCATCATCGCCGCTCAGTCCATCGGCGAGCCAGGCACGCAGCTGACCATGCGCACGTTCCACACCGGCGGCGTCGCGGGCAAGGACATCACGTCCGGTCTCCCGCGCGTCGAGGAGCTGTTCGAGGCACGCTCCCCCAAGGGCAAGTCGCGCCTCGCCGAGATCGACGGCGAGGTCATCGTGTTCGACGGCGGCGAGATGGTCGGCGACTACGAGGCCCCAACCGACTCGCCCGCGGTCACGACGCCGCCGGTCTCATCCGGGGCGGTGATCCGCGTGATCAACCGTGTGCCGTTCACCGACGCCCACGTGCTGCCCGACACGCACAAGCGCACCGTCAAGGCAGGCGCCTACGTCGAAGCGGGCGAGCCGATCGGAACGCCCAAGGCGCGGGCTGCTTCAAGCAAGAAGGACGGCGACGCGCCGGAGCTTGCCGATGTCATCGCGCGCGTGTCCGGGAGCGTACGGGTGGTCAAAGGCGGCATCGAGATCGACTCGGCTGAGGTCGAGGTGCGCGACCACCCGGTCGACGCGACCGACCAGCGCCTGGTGCGCACGGGCGACTCGGTCTCGGCGGGCCAGAAGATGACCAACGGCGTGAAGGACCCGCACGACATCCTGCGGATCGAGGGGATGGTGTCCACGCAGCGCTACCTGGTCGAGCAGGTGCAGACCGTGTACCGGAACCAGGGCGTCTCGATCAACGACAAGCACATCGAGACGATCATCCGTCAGATGCTGCGCTGGGTCCGCGTGGAGAGCAACGGGGACTCGGCTCTCCTGCCCAACCAGCTGATCGACAAGCTCCAGTTCCAAGAGGTGAACTCCAAGACGATGGCCGAGGGCGGGGAGCCGGCCACCGGCAAGCCGGAGATGCTCGGCGTCACGCGCGCATCGCTCAACACCGACAGCTTCCTGGCCAAGGCGTCGTTCCAGGAGACCGCCCGCGTGCTCACGGAGGCGGCGCTGCATGGCGAGGTCGACTACCTGCGCGGGCTCAAGGAGAACGTGATCATCGGGCGCCTGATCCCAGCACGCCTCGACGTTTCCCCGGAGGGGCGAGCACTGCTCGGCCTTCCGGAGCCCGTCGAGATCAAGGCCAGCGCACCGGACGAGGCCGACCCCGAGCTCCTGGCGAGTCTGATGATGGACGACCCCGGCTCCGGCGCAGCCGAAGACCACGAAGGAGCCGAAGACGCAGTTGCCACGGCCGTCGGGGAAGCGAACGACGACGAGGACGACGACGATGACGCGGCACCCGACGACGCGGCACCCGAGGACGCGGCACCCGAGGACGCGGCACCCGAGGACGCGGCACCCGACGTCGAAGAGGGCAGCGAGGAAACGACCGCCTAGCCGCCGCGCAGCCCCTGCACCAAGAAGAGGCGCCCTTGTCGGGGCGCCTCTTCTCTGATCATGCGGCGAGCTTCGGCGGCGGAACCTGCGGTCAAGGAGCGGTGGGCGCCACGAAGCCCTCGGCGAAGCGAGCGACGATGGCGCGGGCCTCCTCCAGCTTCCCGGCGGCCACGAGCGTCTGCACGGAGAGCGTGGACGACAGGGCCTGAAGCGCCTCGCCGATCAGCACGGCCTCGTCGTTCGGATCCAGTCCATAGGCCTCAGCCAGCCGTGCCCAGCGGTCCACCCATCCGTGGGGGCACGGGCTGGTGTGCAAGCAGCACGGGAACGCGGGCGACGGGCCGGATTCCAGCCGGCTGACCTCCGAGAAGAGCGCGCCGCATATCCCGCTCACGGCACTCGGCCCCCCAGCCTTCGGAGGCTCCGATGGCATCGGGACCTCGCCCATCCAGCGGTCCAGCAGCTGGGCGACCAGGTCACTGCGGGTCGGAGCGTGCAGATACAGACTTCCCTTGGCGACGCCGACGCGGCGCGCGACGTCATCCATGGTCAGCGCAAGGCAGCCCTGCTCCAGCAACAACTCGCCGACGGCCTGAAGGATCGCCTGCTCACGCCATTCACGAACACGGTCCTTGAATCGTGAGCGGGCGTCCTCGCCGGCCGTGCCCTGCGATGCAGACGACACGGTGTCCCCCCTGGATTCCGCTCCGTAACCCACGATAACACGTAGGCGGTCAACTCTTCAACGCATCGGTCGGAAAAAGAATCCCTAGTACCAGGGCAGGTGGGGTTCGGCCGCCAAGACGACGAAGACGGCCGCGAGATAGCCCAGCGAGTAGAGGTACGCCGCCCGCGCACGCCGCCGGTCCGGCCCCCCGCTCCAGAGGCGGTACGCCAGCCACAGCCACCATGCACCAAGCGCCGTCGCGGCGAGCGCGAACGTGATCCCTGCGTAGCCGGCGACGAGCGGGAGCCACGCCAGCGCGATCAGCAGCACGACGTAGAGCAGCACCTGGGCGGCGGTCTCGCGGTGGCCGGCTACCGCGGCGAGCATGGGCACGCCGGCGGCCGCGTAGTCGTCCTTGAGCAGCATGGAGAGCGTCCAGAAGTGCGGCGGCGTCCAGAAGAAGATCAGGGCGAACATGTACATGCCGACCACGTCGATGGAACCCGTCACGGCCGTGGCGCCGATCAGCGGCGGGAAGGCGCCGGCCGCGCCACCGATCACGATGTTGTTCCACGACCGGCGCTTCATGACCAGCGTGTAGACGAAGACGTAGACGAGCGAAGCGGCAACCGTGAGCGCCGCGGCCACCAGGTTCGTCAGCGCGGCGAAGAGCGCGGCCGCCAGCACGACGAGCGCGGCGCCGACGACGATGGCCGTGCGCCGCGACACCTGCTGGCTGGGCACCGGGCGGCCGCGCGTCCGCCGCATGACCGCGTCGATGTCCGCGTCGAGGCCCTGATTGATGGCGTTCGAGCCCGCCGCCGCAAGCGCCCCGCCCACGGCGACGACGACGATCACGGCGATGCCCGGTACGCCGTCCGACGCCTTCGCGACGCCGGCCAGCGCCGTGAGCACGAGCATCGCGATGATCCGCGGCTTCGATAGGGCGGCGAGCTGACGGAACGCGGTGGCGATCATCGCTTCCGCGCGAGCGCAACCAGCGCCCACTGGCCCACGATGGCCCACCAGACGAGCGTCGCCACGCCGAGGTGCAGCACGCGCAAGGCCCCCGGCAGGTCTTGCGCGACGGCCCAGATGCCGATGGCGATCTGGACGGCGACGAGGGCCGCGGCGGCGTGGTTGAGCCCAACGGCCAAGCGCGTGCCCCGCACGCGCCGCAGCTCGAGCGTGCTCCAGACGAGCGCCACGACGAGCGCTGCGCCGGCCACGCGGTGCGCGCCGTGCAGCCACGCCGCGGCGGATGTGCTCCGGTCGTCGCAGAAGGGCAGCCCCGGACAGCCGACGCTGACGCCCGCTCCCACGACGGCGCCCCCGGCGAGCACGACGATGGCCACGCCGGCGAGGAGCACCGTCGCGGTCCGCTTGCTCGGGCTCGGGGTCCACGGCACATCGAGCGCCCGTATCGCACCCGCGGTCAGCAGGCCAAGCGTCACCATCGCGGTGGCGAGGTGCGCCAGCCGCACCATGCCGTGCAGCTCCGTGAGCACGGTCGCACCGCCGAGGCCGGCCTGGAAGAGGATCGCCGCGAAGGCGCCGATCAGGAGCCGCGCGGTCACGGCGTCGGAGCGCCTGCCCCGCCAGGCGAGCCACGCGGCGGCGCCCGCCGTCAGCATCGTCACGCCGGCGAAGATGCGGTGGCCGAACTCGATGGCGGTGGCACCGTCGAGCTCCGGGACGATGGCACCGTCGCACAGCGGCCAGTCGGGGCAGCCGAGGCCCGAGCCCGAGGCGCGGACCCACGACCCATAGGTGATGAGCCCCACCGTCAGCACGGCGGCCGCGAACGCGACCCAGCCGGCCCGCCGCAGGCGCTCGTCGGTGCGCGGCACCGCGACCATCAGCCGCGCTCCGCGAGCGACAGGAGGACGACGGTCGCGATGAGCAGCGGGGGCAGCAACGTCCACAGCACTTCGGTCATGCGCGCCCCGACGATGCCGCGCGCGGGGTCGGGCGCCACCTTCATGCGGAGCGCGGTGACGACGATGGCGGTCTGGGCGAGCGCTATCGCGGCCACCACCACCCAAAACTCCATCCTTGGTTCCTTTCTTGAGCTTGCAGGGGGACGCCGGCCGTCGGCGCGCTCCGGACGGGCCGCGCTCGGCGCAATCATGGTACCTGAAAGCGCCGTGGCCACGCCACGGCCAAGGCCACGGCCAGGGGGTTGCCCCCACGTGACGATGTGCGACAATCCGGGTGCGGAAGCGAACCATGGCCCTGGAGATGAGCAGCTGACCGACTACCTACCACGCAACGATCTGCGCAGGGCCGGTGAGCGGGCGCGGCTGCCCGATGGCGTCGGCGGCATCCAGCTGAGCCACGTCACGAAGCAGTTCTTGTCCGACCAGCCCCCGGCCGTGAAAGACTTCTCGCTCACGGTCGCGGAGGGCGAGTTCACGGTCCTCGTGGGGGAGTCGGGCGCGGGCAAGTCGACCGTGCTCCGGTTGGTGGCGGGCCTCGAATCCCCGGACGCCGGCGACATCTACGTCGGCGGCCTATGGGTCAACGACGTCCCGGTCGGACGGCGTGGCGTCCAGGTCATCTTTCAGTCACTGGCGCTGTGGCCGCATCTCAAGGTGCTGGACGAGGAGCACCTGTCCAACATCAGCTTCCCGCTCAAGATGCGCCGGTGGAGCGTCGACCGGATCCGGCAGCGTACCCGAGACGTGACGGAACGGGTCGGTCTCGAGGAGACGCTGTTCGGCCGCAAGCCAGGCGAGCTATCGGGGGGCGAGGGGCAGCGGGTCGCGCTCGCGCGGGCGATGGTGACCGACTCCAACGTCTACGTGATGGACGAGCCGCTGAACAGCCTCGATCCGATCAACCGGATGAAGATGCGCTCCGAGGTGCGGCGGTTGCACGACGAGATCGGCTCGACCACGCTGTTCGTGACCCACGACATGCGCGAGGCGCTGGTGCTCGCGGACCAGATCGCGATCATGCGGGCGGGCAGCCTCGTCCAGGTGGGGACCCCGGACACCCTCCGCAACTATCCCGCCGACCCCTACGTGACCGAGCTGCTGAACGCGTAGGCGCCCGATGGCATCGGCACCGGCCTCCCAGGCGCAGTGGTCCTCCTGGCTATGGGCGACGCGCCCCTTCTCTCTGAGCGCCTCGCTCGCGCCCGTGCTGGTCGGCACGGGGTTGGCGGCGGGCGTCGGCGGCGGCACCGACTGGGTGCTCTTCGTCCTCGCGCTGACCGGGTCCGTGGCGATCCAGATCGGCACCAATCTCACGGACGAATACACCGACCACCACCAGGGTCGGGGCGCGGGCAAGTTCCTGGCGCCCCACAAGGTGATCCAGCGCGGACTGCTCTCCGAGCGTGCCGTGCGTGGTGGGATGGGGGCCGCCTTCGGCTACGGCATCGCGGCGGGGCTGGCGATCGTTTGGCAGTTGGGAGGGCAGGCCGGCTGGCCGATCCTCGCGGTGGGGATCGCGAGCGTGGCGGTCGCGTATCTCTACGCCGGCGGACCGAAGCCGCTGGGCGCACTCGGTCTCGGCGAGCCGCTCGTGTTCCTCTTCATGGGCCCGGTGATGGTGGGGGCCTCCTACTACGTGCAGGTGCAGGAGGTGAGCGCCACCGCGCTGTGGGCCTCGCTCCCGGTGGGGTGCATCGTCACGGCGATCCTGCACGCCAACAACCTGCGCGACATCGAGGAGGACCGGGCCGCCGGGAAGCGGAGCATCGCCGCGCTCATCGGGCTCACCCCGAGCCGGTGGGTGTACGCGGGACTCGTGGGGACCGCGTTCGCCGTCATCGCCGCGCTGGGGGCGACGGGCACGCCGAGCCCGTGGACGCTCCTGGGGCTGGCGCCCGCGCCGTGGGCGTACGCCGCCGCTCGCGGGCTGTTCCGCGCGGACGACCGGGCGGCGATGAACCGCATGCTGGTGCGTAGCGCCAAGCTGCACGGATGGACCGGCCTGAGCCTCGCGGGCGGCCTGGCCGCAGCCGCGCTCTAGCGGCCGGGAAACTCAGGCTCCCGGCGCTCCAGGAACGAGCGCACGCCCTCCCGGAAGTCCTCGCTGGACGCGGCCGTCTCCGGCAGCGCGAGGCGGTCGGCGGGGACGTTGGCGACGGCCCCGTGCTCGCCCAGGTCGGCCAGCGCTCCTTTGTGGAGACGGTGGGAGACGGCTGAGAGCTTGGCGATGTCGGCGGCCAGCTCCTTGACGTACGCATCGAGCTCGTCCGGCGCGTGCACCGAGTTGACCAGGCCCGCCGCGAGCGCCTCCTCGGCCCCAAGCTCCCGCCCGCTGAGCAGCAGGTAGCTCGCGGTGGCGCGGCCGGCGAGGCCGAGGAGCCGCGCCAGGTGGGCGTGCGAGACGGCGATGCCGCGCCGCGCGGCAGGCAGGCCGAACCGCGCGCCCCGCGCCGCCACGCGCAGGTCCGCGCACAGTGCGAGCTCGAAGCCGCCGCCGAGGCAGTACCCGCGCACGACCGCGATGGTCGGCTTGGAGAGCGAGCCGAGCGCCGCGCACGCCGCCTCGACGCGCTCGCGGTAGTCCTTAGCCTGCTCCGGCGTGCTCCTGGTCTGCTCGAAGTCCTTGATGTCGGCGCCCGCGGAGAACGCCCGGTCGCCCGCGCCGGTGAGCAGGACGACGCGGACGGCTTCGTCGCGTTCGATGTCCCGCAGGACAGCCGGGAACCGGCCCCACATCGCGTAGGAGATGGCGTTGCGCTGCTCGGGGCGGTTGATGACGAGCGTGGCCACGGCGCCGTCGCGCTCAACCAGCAGGTGATCGTCCGCTGTCTCGGAGCCCACGGGGCTAGGCGTCCACGAGCGCGGGCCAGTCCCGCAGCAGCCGGCCGCCCACGCCGCTGGGGCGGTGCTCGCCCAGGAGCGAGAGGAGGTTCCAGAGCATCGCCGGGTTGCTCGCGACGATCGGCACGCTGAAGTCGGTCTCCATGCGCTCGAGGCAGCCCAGCGGGTTCAGCCGCGCGCCCTGGAAGTAGATAGCCTCGACATCCGAGGCTGCCATGAGAGCTCCCTTCGCCAGCTCGTACACCTCGTCGGCGCTGAGCGCCAGGGCCCCCGGCCCGGTCCCGAGCGCGGTCTCCGGGAAGACCGCGTCGATCCCGGCGCCCTTGAGGTACTCGCCTACGAGCGCGTTCATGGACGCGTCGAAGGGCGTCATCACGAGCGCTCGTTCGGCGGACAGCGCCCGGAGCGCGGCCGTGCTCGATTCGAGCGCCGTGGTGACCGGCACGCCCGTCGCGGCGCGCAGGCGTTCGGGCAGGTCCTTGTTCTGCACCTGCATCGGCGCGCCCGTCACGGCGACGCCGGCCCACCCCCGCTCGGCGACGAGCTGCGTGGTCTTGGCGAGATGGTCGCCGCCCGCCTCGGAGAGCTCGTTGAGCGACGTGCGGTAGAGCCCGAGCGGCTGGATATCGACCTGGACGCCGTCCGGCACGAGCGCGAGGAGGTCGTCGTAGTGCGCTCCCCACTTGGCGTTCGGACTCACGAAGCCGATGTGCACGGCGTGGGACGCGGTCATGGCGGCACCTCGGACGTCCGGCGAATGGCTCGCTAGTGTAGACGCCACGCTGGCCCATTCCAAGCGGCGCGCGCCTATAATCGCGCGGCGGGCCCCACACCGAACCCGGACGTGATCTTGGACCTGAGCACCCTCGAACCCGGACAGCGACTCTTCAGCCGGTCGATGGCCGTCTCCGCCGACGACGCGGCGTCGTTCCGCGAGGCGGTGGGCGACGAAGAGCCAGCGGCCGCTGGGGACCACGTCGTGCCGCCGATGGCGGTCGCGGCGATGGTGATGGGCGCGGCCATGGAGGCCGTCGAGCTGCCCGCGGGCGCGGTGCACACGGCGCAGGAGCTCGAGTTCGGGCGGCCGGTGGACGAGGGCGTGATGCTCGCTTGCAGCGCGACGGTGGTCTCCAACAGCGTGCGGCGCGGGACGCGGTTCATCGTGCTGGAGATGCGGGGCGACGACGGAGCGGAGACGGCGCTCCGCGCGCGGTCCACCATCGCCATCGCCGGAGCGTCGGAGTGAGCGCGCCCCCAGCATCGCTCGCCGGCGTTGCCCACAAGGTGACGCAAGCGCAGATCGCGAAGTACGCGGAGGCCAGCGGCGACCGCAACCCGCTGCACCTCGACGCCGAGTTCGCGGCGGCGACGCCCTTCGGGCGGCCGGTCGCTCACGGGATGCTCGTCCTTGCCTTCGCGTCCGAGCTTTTGGCGCACTCCTTCGGCAGGTCTTGGCTGTGCGGTGGCAAGCTGCGCGCCCGGTTCCGCTCGCCCGTCTACCCCGGCGACGTCGTGACCGCGAGCGGGACGCTCACCGCGGCGGACGCGGCGTCCGCGACGTACCGGGTGGCGGTGCGGAACCAGGACGGCGTCGACGTGATCACGGCCGAGGCGACGGTGCCGCTGACGCCATGACGCAGAACGCTCCCTACACCATCGCGGTCGATGCCATGGGCGGAGACGACGCACCGGCCACGCCGGTGGCGGGCGCGGTCCTCGCCGCCCGCGAGGGCAACGTGCGCGTGCTGCTCGTCGGCGACCCCGAGGCCGTCGGGCGCGAGCTCGCAGCCGGGGATGCTGGAGGCCTCGCCATCGAGGTCGTCGGCTCGGACGGGGTCGTGGGCGAGGGCGAGCACCCGGCCCTCGCGCTGCGGCGCAACCCGAAGGTCTCCATCGCGGTGGCCGTCGGTCTCGTCAAGGCGGGGAAGGCCGACGCCGTGGTGAGCATGGGCTCGACCGGCGCGACGATGGCCGCGAGCGTGCTGGCCCTCGGCCTCTTCCCCGGCCTCGAGCGCCCGACCCTCGGCGGGCCGTTCATCGCGCTCGCGCCAAACACCGCCATCATCGACCTGGGGGCCAACATCGACTGCCGGCCCTCGCAGCTCGTGGGCTTCGCGGCCATGGGCGCGACGCTCATGCGGGCGTACCGCGGCATCGAGAACCCACGCGTGGCCCTGCTCAGCGTCGGCTCGGAAGATGGCAAAGGGAACCGCCAGGTACAAGAAACGCACAAGCTCCTTGAGGCCAGCGGCCTCAACTTCGTCGGGAACGTCGAGGGCCACGAGATCTTCGAGGACAAGGCCAACGTGGTCGTCTGCGACGGCTTCGTGGGCAACGTGCTGCTCAAGTTCACCGAGGGGCTCGCCGTCGCGGCCGCGGCCCACCTCGCGAGGGCGCTCGGCGCCGACTCGCCGGCGGTGGCTCAGATCAAGGGCATCGCCGACCAGGCACTCCGGGGCGGCGGGCCGCTGCTGGGCGTGAACGGCATCGCCATCGCGGGCCACGGACGGACGAGCGCCGCGGGGATCGCCGCGGGCATCGCTCTCGCGGAAAAGGCGCTGGCGTGGGACCTCGTACGTATCATGCGGGACGACCTCGCCGCGGTCCTGGAGCGCGCGGAGGCGGCCCCCGAGGGGCAGGGTGGGTAGCCTCGAGGGCAGGCGGGCGCTCGTGACCGGGGCGAGCCGCGGGATCGGCCGCGCGGTCGCGCTGCGGCTCGCGGCCGACGGTGCGGCCGTCGCCGTGAACTACCACACCGGCGAGGCCGAAGCCGCCGAGGTCGTCGCGGCGATCACGGGTGCGGGCGGCACCGCGGTCTCGATCGGCGGCGACGTCTCGGACGCGGCCGGGGCCGCGGCGACGGTGGCGACGGCTCAAGAGGCGCTCGGCGGGCTCGACATACTGGTCAACAACGCCGGCATCACGCGGGACAACCTGGTGCTGCGGCTCTCCGAGGAGGACTGGGACGCCGTCCTCGATGTGAACCTGAAGGGCGCGTTCCTGTGCACGAAGGCGGCGCTTCGCCCGATGCTGCGCCAGCGCTCGGGCCGCATCATCAACATGACGTCGGTGGTGGCGGGGACCGGCAACCCCGGTCAGGCGAACTACGCCGCGGCGAAGGCAGGACTGATCGGGCTCACCAAGACGGTGGCACGGGAGGTCGCCTCCCGCGGCATCACGGTCAACGCGGTCGCGCCGGGCTTCATCTCGACGCGCATGGTCGAGGCGATCACCGAGGAGCAGCGGGGGCTCGTCCTCGGGCGCATCCCGCTCGCCCGCTTCGGCACGCCGGAGGACGTCGCCGCCTGCGTGGCCTTCCTCGCGGGCGACGACGCGGGCTACATCACGGGACAGGTGCTCGGGGTCGACGGCGGCTTGAGCCTCTAGGCCTCGTCCTCGACCGGCTCGGTGGCCAGCG
>JACZSI010000038.1 GCA_022574265.1 Chloroflexota bacterium
GGCCAGCTGGTCGTGTTTGACCTGCGGCGCGACCTGTTCGCCCATCTCCAGCGGCTGTCCATGTCGTTCCACAACCGCAACAAGGTTGGCTCGGTGATGTCGCGGGCGCAGAACGACGTCTATCAACTCCAGGAGTTCATGGACATCTTGGTGACGAGCCTCGCGGATCTGCTCAGCGTGGTCGGCATCCTGGGCGTCATGCTGGCCTTCAACTGGCGGCTCACGCTCCTCTCGCTGGCGACGCTCCCGGTGCTCATCGTCATCATCGCGGTCTGGCAGCGCTTCGCCCGGCCTGCGTACTTCCGCGTCCGCGTCGCCATCTCCCGGGTCAACGCCTCCCTGGCCGAGAACCTCGACGGCGTCCGCATCGTCCAGAGCATGAACCGCCAGGAGACCAACTACGAGCGTTTCGACGAGCTGAACCATCAGCACCTCGACACGAACCTGGTGGCCCAGCGCCTCTCCGCGTCCCTGATGCCGACGGTCGAGGTGTTCATGTCGTTCGGCCTCGCCGCGACGATCGTCTTCGGCGGGCAGATGGTGCTCACCGGGACCATCCTCATCGGGGTGCTCGTCCAGTTCGCCCTCTACATCCAGCGGTTCTTCGACCCGATCCGCATGCTGACGATGCAGTTCACGCAGCTCCAGCGGGCGATGGCGTCCGGCGCGCGGGTCTTCGACCTGCTCGACATCGAGCCGGACCTGCGCGACGCGCCGGATGCGACCGAGCTCCCCCCGATCGAGGGCGCGGTGCGGTTCGAGAACGTGTCCTTCGGCTACGACCCCGCGAAGCCCGTGCTGCACGACATCAACCTGGACATCGCGCCCGGCCAGACGATCGCGCTCGTCGGCAAGACGGGCGCTGGCAAGACGACGATGGCCGCGCTGCTCTCGCGCTTCTTCGACGTCGGCTCGGGGCGGCTGACCATCGACGGCCACGACGTCCGGGACGTGACGCGCGACTCGCTGGCGCACCAGATGGGCATCGTGCTCCAGGAGCCGTTCCAGTTCTCCGGCACGATCCGCGAGAACATCGCCTACCGCCACGAGGAGGCGACGGACGAGGACGTGGAGCGAGCGGCCAAGGCCGTCGGCATCCACGACCACATCATGAGCCTGCCGGAGGGCTACGACACCGAGATGCAGGAGCGCGGCGCGAACATGAGCGTCGGACAGCGGCAGCTCATCAGCTTCGCCCGCGCGCTCGCCGCCGACCCACGCATCATCATCCTGGACGAGGCGACGGCGAACGTCGACACGCACACCGAGCGCATGATCCAAGACGCCATCGGCAAGCTGCTGCACGGCCGCACCGCCGTCGTCATCGCCCACCGGCTGTCCACCATCCGCAACGCCGACCAGATCGTCGTGATGGACCACGGACGGATCGTGGAGCGCGGCACGCACGACGAGCTCATCGCACTCGGCGGACTGTACGCCAAGCAGTACGAGCTGCACCGGGGGCTGGCGCTCGCCGGCGTGAAGCGGATCGACGCGCCGGCCAACGAGTTCGACGACGAGCTATCCGAGGCGGCGCCCGCGTAGGGCCGAGGGCGCACGCCGTGCACCCCTACACCGGCGGGCTGAGACGCACGCCGAGGGCCTGCTCGGCCCAGTGCGCGACGCGCAGCAGCTTCGCCTCCTCGAACGGAGCGGCGGCGAGCTGCATGCCCAACGGCAGGCCGTTGCTCGCCAGCCCGATGGGGACCGTGATGCTCGGGAACCCCGTGTAGCTCCAGGCGCTCTGGAAGCGCGTGTCGCCGGTGGACGTCAGATCGCGCGGCGCCGGGCCGGACGCGGTCGGCATGAGCAGCACGTCGACGCGCTCGAACGCCGCCCTGGCGAGGCGCTGCATCGTCCGCCGGAACGCGGCTGCGGCGACGTACGCCGTCGCGGCGTGGGCCTGGCCACGCCGGATGTAGTCGGTCAGCTTCGGGCCGTAGAGGTGCTCGTTGCCGGGGAAGAGCGCCGCGTGCGTCGCGGCCGTCTCCGTCTCCATCATCACCCGGTGGTGCGCGTACGCCTCGCCGAAGTCGATGCCTGGGTCGGCCTCGTGCACCTCGGCGCCGGCGCGGGCCAGCTCCTGTGCCACGTCCTCCATCTTCAGGCGTGTCTCGGCGTCGGACTCGTCGGCGAACCACGTCCGCAGCAGGCCGATGCGCGGCGGGCCGCCCTTGCCGATCGCCGCCGAATAGGCGTCGACGGGCTCCTCGGCGCTGTCGGGGTCGGCGGCGTCGTGGCCGGCGAGGACATCGAGGACCGCGGCCGCGTCCGCGACCGTGCGCGTCAGCACGCCCACGTGGTCGAAGGAGTCCGCGAGCGGCGCGACACCGAGCCTGCTGATGCGGCCGAACGTCGGCTTGAGGCCGACGACGCCGTTGTAGGCGGCGGGCCGGAGCACCGAGCCGACGGTCTGCGAGCCGAGCGCGAAGGGCACCATGCGGGCCGCGACGGCGACGCCGGAGCCGGTGCTCGACCCGCCGGGCGTGTGCTCGGCGCCCCACGGGTTCAGGCTGGGCGCCGGGTCGCCGTCGGCGAACTCGGTCGTGTGCGTCTTGCCGAGCAGGACCGCGCCGGAGCCCTTGAGCAGCGCGACGGACGCCGCGTCCTTCTCGGGCACGCGGTCGGCCCAGAGCTTGGAGCCGGCGGCGGTGCGGATGCCCGCGGTGTCGAAGATGTCCTTGGCGCCGAAGGGGACGCCGTGCACCGGGCTCTCGGGCCCGGCGTGGCGCTCGGCCTCACGCGCCGCGGCGAGCGCCTGCTCGGGGACGAGCGTCGCCCAGGCCACGAGCGTGGGCTCGAGCGCCTCGATACGGGAGAGCAGCGACTGGACGAGCTCGACGGGGGAGAGGTCGTGCGCGCGGATCGCGGCGGCGGCCTCGGTCACGGACAGCTCGAAGGGGTCGGCCACGCGGGGCTTACCGCTGGTTCTTGGTGAAGCCGAAGCGGATCTTGAGTCCGTTGCGCTTCACGTCCTGCTTGTTGACCTGCTCGATGAACTCGGCGGTCGTCAACGGCTTCTTCGGTGTCTTTGGCTTCTTGGTGGTGGCCATGGGGATCTCCTGGCAGGAAGTATACCAGGGGCCGTGGATGCTACACTTGGTCTTGTGGCGATCCGGAAACGCGTCTAGGGACGGACCCAAGGGAGGCCGGCAGTGCAAGTACCAGCCGATGCGCTGCAGTCGCGCGTCGTCGAATCCATCACCAAGACGGCCAAGCATTTTCAACTGGAATGCGAGATTGACACGCGGCGCGGTTTCGTCAACGACATAGTCGACGTTATCCTTGCCAGGCAAGGGAAAAAGGCCTTCGCTGTTATCACATACGAGGCCGCCATCAATGCAACAACGGACGACTCCGACCTTCGGAAGGCGTTTGGGCAGGCTCTGGAGCGGTTGGAGACCCACCCCTCCGAGGTCCTACTGGTAACCCCGTTCGGGTGCAAATGGGCGCCCCTCGAGGAGGGGTTCGCTGGATTCGAGAGCCCGGACGAATGGATCCGCTACGAGGACTTAGCGGCCATCGAGGAAGGTGATAGGTACGCCGAGCGCCTCCGTCTGCGATAACCAGGATGAACCTGTTCCTGTTCTACAGCCCAACTGCCCTTAGGTACTGGCTCTATGGGCTACCGCAATGGCAACGCGAGCGGGTGGCCGAAGCAACTACCGCTCTGCTCTATCAACCTCGCCCCGGCGCAGCCACCCTCATCAGCGGAGCCACCTACTTCCTATTCGCAGGTGACCGTCGAGTGGTCTACCGCATTTACGAGGACGACGCCGGAGCCGACGTCTCCGTGGGAGTCCTGCGCGTATAGGACCACCCGCCTAGAGCAGGTGGCCGACGTCGTTCCACGCCGTCAGCGTCGAGAAGCCGTCATCGTGCCGGATGACCGAGACGCTGGCCGGCAGGAGGCCGCGCATGCGCCAGAAGGCCTCCGGCGGCAGGCCGAGCAGGCCCACGGCCAGCGCGCGCAGCGCTCCGCCGTGGGAGACGACGAGCGCGTCCTCGTCGGGGTGGCCCGCCTCCAGCTCGCGGGCGAACTCGCCCAGGCGCTCGAGCAGCTCCCGGAACGACTCGCCGCCCTCCGGCTTCAGGTCGAGGTCGTGGTAGGCCCCCTCCACGCCATGCAGCTCGCCCGTGGAGGCGCGGACCTCCTGCCAAGGAGCGCCTTCGAGCTCGCCGTAGGCGACCTCGCGGAGGGACGGCCGGAGCAGCACGTCCGGCCTGGGCTCGGATAGCCGCGCGACGATGATCCGGGCGGTCTCGTGCGCCCGAGTCAGGTCGCTGGTGTACACGGCGCCGAAGCGGCAGCCGGCGAGCCGCTCCGCGGTGCGCGCCGCTTGCTCCCGGCCCGCGTCGCTCAACGGGATGTCCGTCTGCCCCTGTATCCGCTCCTGCGCGTTCCACTCCGTCTCGCCGTGGCGCACCAGGTACCAGTGCGCCATGCCTACGCCGAGCCGGGAAAGACCAGCGACTTGATGACGACCGGCACCGCGCCCGAGGACGGGATCAGCTCGCCCACGTCGACGTAGTCGAACTCGCGCAGCTCGATGCCGTCGATGGACACGACCGGGCTCGCGAGGCCCAGCTCCTCGCGCAGGTGCAGGCCGACCAGGCCGCCGACGTCGCCGTCGCTCACCAGCACCAGCGGGTTGCCCGCGTCCAGCACAGGCTGCATGGCCCGCACGACGCCGCGGCAGAAGCCGTCGAGCCGGGCGAAGGTCGCCGAGCCGCCCCAGTGCACGGCGAGCGCCACGGGCGAGGTTGCTCCGACGAGGTCGAGCCTCCTCAAGCCGCGCACGATGCCGTCGGCGACGGCCGCGGGGTCGATGACGTCGGCCGTGAGGTCGACCTCCGGCGTGACGACGGGGACGTTGCGGACGGGGACGGCGTCGAGCGGCGAGATGAAGATCGTGCTGCCGCTGACCTGGATGGTGTACTGCGACGCGCCGATGACGGTCGCCCGTATCCCCGCTGCCGGGACCATCACCATGGCCCCCAGCTTCGTAACGCGGGCCTTCACCTCAACGGCGAGCTGCGGGCCGAGGTCCCCGAACCCATCGCGCTCGCGGCCGTAGATGAACTCCGAGACGCCGCCGGAGAAGATGACGGTGTCGACCTTGCCCCGGAACGCCAATGGCGGCAGCCGTAGCAGCGCCTTGGTCTCGGCCGAAATCTCGCCCAGGCTCACGACCTCCTCGATCCGCCCGGCCATGACGGAGGCGACGGCCGCCATGTCGTCCTCGGTGAGCTTGGAGCCGACCTCGGCCGCGACCCCGGCCTCGGTTGCGTGCGTGCGGCCGGCGGCCTCGATGCGCGTCACGACGCCCGCGCCGTCGAAGGCGAGCAGCCGCGCGCCGGCGTCGATCGAGGTGACCTCGAGCACGACGCCGGCCCGGCAGATGGCGACCTTGGTCGTGCCGCCGCCGACGTCGATGTTCATCACGACGCCGCCGCTGCGGCCGGACTCGGCGACGGCGCCCGAGCCGTGGGCGGCCATCGTCGCCTCCATGCCGTCGCCCGCACTTACCGCCACGAACTTGCCGGCGTCGGCCGCGAACAGCTCGCCGATCGCGCGCGCGTTGCTCCGCAGCACGGCGACGCCCGTGAGGATGAGCGCGCCGGTGTCGATCTCGTCGCGGGTGAGCCCCGCGGCACGGTACTGGCGGTCGATGAAGGCGCCGAGCGCGTCGGCGTCGATGGTCGCGCCGTCGTCGACGTACGGCGTCAGCAGGATCTCCGACTCGCGGAGCACGGTGCGCTTCACGATGACGTAGCGGGTGTTCTGGCGCTCGAGCTCGAGGCGCGAGAAGACGAGGTGGGAGGTGGACGATCCGATGTCCACGCCGACGCTGGTCAGCGTGATCTCATCCTCTTCGAGGATGGAGCGGCCGGCGCTGGTGAACCCCTCCTGGGACGCGTGGGTCATGGTGCCTCGATGGGGCGGGATGGGGCGAGGCCGGAGTCTAGCACGCGCCCCCCGGCGGGGAGCCTAGGCGCCGCCCGACCCCAGCGCGGCCTGTGGGCGCGGCAGCAGCAGGCGGAACAGCAGCGGCGCGGAGAGACCGACGAGCAGCGCGAAGCAGCCGCCGACCACGAGCGCCGTCGTCAGGCCAGCGAGCGACGCGACGATCCCGAGTGCCGCCGGGACCAGGAGCTGGGCGAGCGCCCAGTACGACCCGACGAGCGCCACGGCGAGTCCACGCTGCTCCGGTGCGCTGTATTCGGCGCTCAGGAGGGTGCGCAGGTTGTTGGCGAGCGTCGCCGCCGCGCCGCCGAGGAGCATCGCGGGCAGAAGCACGACCAGCGAGCCGCCGGCCCCCGCGATCGACAGCCACATGACTCCGACGCCGCCCACGCCGAGCGCGAACACCAGCCGCTGGCCGAGCCTCGCCACGATGCGGGCGAAGCCGTAGCTCGCGATCGCGGAGGACGCGGTGAACACGATCACCGCCAGAGCGATGACCGACGCCTCGATGCCGGTGTCGCTGAAGAAGGCGACGCCGACGGAGATGAATACGGCCACCGATGCCGAGAGACCGAAGGCGCAGATGCCCGCAAGCAGGAGCGGTTTCGAGCGGGCGAACCCAGGGATCGCGCGGACCACCTCGCGTAGGGTGGTGGCCATCCCACGCGGGAGCTCCGGCAGCAGCAGCGATGCGAGCAGCGCCGCCGCGCTGCCGGCGGCCACGACGGCGAAGGCGGCATCGAAGTCCACCGCGAAGGCGAGCACGCCACCGAGCAGGGGCCCGACGCCCTGGCCCAGGGCCTCGGCTGCGCGATAGCGCCCGATGACCCGCGCGCGGTCCGTCTCGCTGATGCGGGTCGCATAGGACTGGGCAGCCGGGTTGTACACCGCTCGCCCGGCGCCGATGAAGAGCTGCGCACCGATGAGTGCCCACACCGCCTCCGACGTGACGAATACGAGGGCGCTGACCAGCAGCGCCACGAGCCCCGCGCGCAGCACGACGCGCTCGCCGAAGCGGTCCGAGACGGCGCCCGCGAAGAGCGGCAGCAGGAACTGGAAGGCGCCCTGGGCCGATATCACCGCGCCGAGCAAGGCGATGTTGTAGCCAAGCGACAGCAGGTAGAGCGGCACCAGGGGCACGAGCATGCCGAACTGAACGCCGTAGAGCGCCGAGACCAGCGAGATGACCCAAAGGGCTCGCCGGCGGAGTCCGTTGGGATCCGCCGGCGGCTGATCAGCGTGGGTCATGAACGGATCACTCGGCGAGCGGAGGTGCCTACTTCTCGTAGAACGAATCCTCCATGCGCGATTCGACCCCCACCTTCCGGAGCTCCTCGTTGAACTCCTTGCGGATGAACGGGTCCTCGTCGCGGTAGGGGATGGCGCCGCCGCCCTGATCGACGTCGATCGCGTTGCGGTCGGTGTCTTCCTCGCCAGGCACGCCCGCCTCGCGGCCCGGTGCGTGCGGACCGAACCAAGCGGTCAGCCGGAAGTCCTCGGAGCTCGTGCCGAAGTGCTGGTGGAACCAGTCCCCGCTCATGGGCGCGGCGGAGACCATGCCCACGGGCTCATAGTCCTGGCGTCTGATCTGGTCGGCGACGCCGTCCTCCCACGGGTGCATCCCGAGGTGCCGCGGCCAGGTGTAGGTGTAGCCTTTGCCCTTGATGCAGATGAGCACCGCGGCGGAGCCGTGGGCGTGCGCCTTCGAATACCGGCCTCGCTCGTGCTCGCCGATCCACAGGTAGAACTTGTTGCCCGCCATGTAGGGCTCGATGCGCCGATAGCCGGGTGAGCGGCGGTTGTCCCTCGGCAGGTCGGTAGTGACGATGTCGGGGATGATGTTGGTGCGGCGCATGGCCAGGCCCCGGACGGGGTCCGGCTCGATCTCCTCGTTCGGGCGGTAGAAGTCGTCGCTCGCGTCGTAGCGGTCGGTGAAGTCGTAGGGCGTCTCGAAGACGAAGTGCTCGTTCTGGAACAGGTTGAGCACCGGCGGTGCGGTCGTGCCGGCCAGCAGGAGGGCTGGGCTGGAGGTCGCGTTCACGATGCGGTGCGTTGCGTTGATGGGGATGGTGAAGAGCGAGCCCTTCTGCCATTCGAAGGTGTTGCGCTTCGAGTCGCCCTCGCGCCAGACCTCCGTCGAGCCGCGGCCCTCGACGACCAGGTACACCTCCTCGTAGAGGTGCTTCTCGACGTTGAGCGCCCCTGCCGAGGGGACCTCGACGACGTACATGCCCCACAGCCCCTCGGTGCCGAAGAGCTGGATGAAGGTGCCGTTGCCGCCCATGCGCTTCCAGGGCTTGAGCGGGAGGTCCTGCACGCGGCGGACGCCGATGTCGCGGTAGATGGGGATACCCTGCTCCTCCATGAACCGGTCGTATGGCGTGAGCGGCCGCTTCCACTTCATATAGCCGGACTTCACGTCCTCGGACGACGGCTCTTGCCACTGCTTGGGGTCGGTCTTGGCGGCCATGGGGCCTTCTCCTGACGACGGCTCGGAACGGGCGGTAGGTGGGGGCTGCACCGCGCCACGGTGCGACGCGGCTGAGTCTAGTGACCCTGCGCACGGGGTGTCAAGGAAGGGTGGCCTGGTCGCACAGCGACCGCTGCCAACGCCGAGCGCTGGCTCGTACTTCGACAGGCTCAGCACGAGCGGTTCGCTATCGCCAAGCTGGGCTTGAATGAGGCCCGCTCACCCTGAGCTTGTCGAAGGGTGGGCCAAGGTGCGCGCACCAATCACGTCATCTCGGAGGCCCGGGCGCGCGGTTACTCCAGCGTGGCGTCGACGCTGAGCTCGACGTTGCCCTTGAGCGCGCCGGAGATGGGGCAGCCGTCCTTGGCGCCGTTGGCGGCCTCGGCGAAGGCGGCGGCGTCGATGCCCGGCACCTGGCCGACGACCCTGAGCGCGCTCGAGGCGAGCTTCCAGCCGCCCTCGACCTGCTTGAACGTGACGGTCGCGTCGACCTCGAGCTTGGTCGGCGGCGTCCCTGCCTTGCCGAGGCCCGCCGAGAGCGCCATGCAGAAGCAGGAGGCGTGCGCGGCGGCGACGAGCTCCTCGGGGCTCGTTCGCCCGCCGGAGTCCTCCGTGCGCGCGGCCCAGCTGACGGGCAGCTCCGTGAACGCCTTGCTGGAGGTCGCGCTGACGACCCCGTTGCCCTTCAGCAGGTCGCCATTCCAAGTTGCGTGTGCGGTCCTGATCGCTTCGGCCATGTGGTCATTCCTCCTCTGTTGTTGTGCCGCCTATGCGGGGACACGGGCGTTCGCGCGGCTGCGGACGACGCGGCCGGGGTAGGCGCCCGTGTGCTCGCCGGCCTCGATGAGCACCTGCCCGTTGACGATCGTGAAGTCGACGCCCGTCGCGAGCTGGCGCAGGCGCATGAGGCCGCCGGGCAGGTCGTGGGTCTCGTCGGGCTCAAGCGCCGCGACGGTGTCGGGGTCGAAGACGACCACGTCGGCGGCCATGCCTGGGCGCAGCAGGCCGCGGTCGTGGATGCCGAAGATGGACGCCTGCATGAACGTGAGCTTGCGGACCGCCTCTTCAAGCGATAGCACGCCTTCCTCGCGCACCCAGCGGCCGAGGACGAGCGTCGCGTAGCCGTAGCCCGCCTCGAAGACGACGTGCGCGCCGGCATCGGACAGCCCGATGATGGTGTGCGGACTCGCGAGCAGCGTGCGCATGACATCGTCGTCGCCGCCCGACTGTGCGCTGGTGAAACCGGTCAGCAGATCTTCTTCGAGCACCAGGTCGAGGAACGCATCGAGGACGTCCTTGCCCTGCTCTTCGGCGATGGCCGCGACGGTCTTGCCGCGCAGGTGGGCATTCTCATCCAGCAGCGGCTTGGCGACCACGATGCGCTCCCACCGGATGGGGAGCGCGTCCACGGGGATGTCTTTGCCGTCGATCGCCTCGGCGTGCAGCGCGCGCCTCGTCTCCGCGTCCCGGAACGCGGCCTTCTTCTCGTCGGCGGAGCCCAGCATCACGCGCTGCCACGTGGGCAGGCGGTCGAAGATCTGGGCGTTCATCATCGTGAACCGCGTTGCCTGCGGACGCGGGTTGACGACCGGGTAGACCTGGATCCCCTCGCCGATGCGCTGCTCGACGAGCGCCAGGTGCTGCTTCCACCGGTCGGGCTCGGCGGGGTTGAAGACGATCTGGTTGTAGACGACCGGACGGCCGCTGGCCTGGCTCAGGCGCGTCGCGAAGCCGTCGCGTATCTCCAGCGGGTAGGCGGAGCCGCACTGGATCACGCCTGCCGGGGCGGCTCTGAGCGCCGTCGCGAGCTCGTAGAGCTCCTCGACCGGCGCGACGATGCCGGGGATGGGCCGCCCGTCCAGGTCGAGGTGGCCGCGGTTGCGGTCGAGCGACAGGCCGAGCGCGCCTGCCCGGATAGCGTCGCGTACGAGCTCCTTCATCGCCTCGAGCTCCGCGGGCGTGGCGAGCTCGCGTTCCTGCGACTCGTCCCCCATGACGTAGCGGCGCACGGCGGAGTGGCCGACGAGCGCGCCTGCGTTCACGCCGAGGCGGCGGTCGAGGCGGTCGAGGTAGTCGCCGAAGGACGTCCACGACCAGTCGATGCCGGCCTCGAGGCTCTCCATGGGGATGGCCTCGACGCGCGAGAGCATCATCGCCAGCGCCTTGTGGTCGTCCTCGCGGACCGGGGCCAGGCTCAGCGAGCAGTTGCCGAAGATGACCGTCGTCACGCCGTGGTGCGGCGAGAAGGAGCAGACCGGGTCCCACGTGACCTGGGCGTCGAAGTGGCAGTGGTTGTCGATGAAGCCCGGCGCGACGGCGCGGCCGTCGGCGTCGATCGTGCGGCGCGCTGGGCCGTCGAGGCGGCCGATGTCGGCGATGAGGCCGCCGGCGATGCCGACGTCGGCGTGATACGACGGCATGCCGGTGCCGTCGACGACGCGTCCGTTCTTGATGAGTAGGTCGTACATGTCGTCGCGCCTCAGAACCTTAGCCCGCTACCCGGATGTCGGTGGTCCGACAGCCCTTTCGACCATCCCCCCGTGCCCCCGGCATAGGGGCTCTGCCCCTCTGCACACCCCGTCCAGTGCATGAAAGAGGCGTCGCCCCTCGGCCAAGTCGGCCCCCCGCAAGGATACAGAGGTGATGCGTACCTGCGCAGCGGCCCCTTCGCGCTCCAGAGGCTGCGTCCTTGCGCAGCGGCTCCCCTTGTGGTCAACGGCCGCACCGGCAGCGGCCTCCTTGTGCACGACAGGCCGCGCCCCCAGCGCAGCGGTCCCTTTATGGGTGCAGGGCTGTGCCCTGCCTACCCCAGCGGGCCCTGGAAGACCTGGTCGGCGTAGGTGTCGCTCAGGGGCTCGAGGGTCTCCGGCCAGGCGCCCTCCGTGCTGCGGCGCTCGGACGGTGGGCGAGGCGTGCCCTGCCAGCCCAGCTGCTCCATGTAGTAGTAGATCTGCACGCAGCGGCCGGACGGGTCGAGCGCGTAGGCGGCGTAGTCGATGCCGGGGTGCAGCTCCTCCGGCACGTCCTTGAATTCGACACCGTTGTCCTTGAGGAAGGCGACGGCGTTGCGGAGCTGCTCGTAGCTGCCGACCTCGACGCCGAAGGATGCGAGGGTGCTCTCCTCGCTGAAGCCGAGCTCGCTCCGGAGCGCTATCGGCAGCAGCGTCAGGCTGTGGTGCTCGGTGCCGGTGCGCAGGAACACCGCGCGCTGGCCCATGACCTCGGTCTCCTCGGTGAGCGTGAAGCCGAGCTCTCGCGTGTAGAAGTCCAGCGAGCGGTCGAGGTCGTCGACGAACAGGCTCACGGGGCCGATCTTCGTGATCTTGAAGGGCCGGGGGAGCAGCACGCCCTCGACGTCGTGCGTGGCGGGCGCCGACTCGACGTCGCGGAAGCCGGAGTAGACGTCGATGCCCTTGGCCTTCGCCTCCTCGACCTCGGCCTCCTCGGACATCTGCGGGAGCGCCGGCGGCTCATCGAAGCGGCGGTAGTACATGTCCTGGGGCTTGCTGCGGCCCAGCCAGCCGATCTGCTCGATGCCGTAGTACAGCTCGTTCGTGTGGCCGTCCGGGTCGAGCAGGTAGGTGTGCCAGTTGGAGCCGGGCATGTCGCGGCCCGTGCGGGCGATCGGGACCTCGCGCTCCTTGAAGAAGTCGATGGCGTGAACGATCTCGCCGAGGGAGCCAACCTGCCAGGTGATCTGGTTGATGTCGACCCCGGGCTTGGGCTCGCGGCCTCGCGCCCGGGCCATCGTGTCGCGCATCTCCTTGGGGAAGAGCACGAAGGCGTGGTGGTCGCCCCCGTAGTGCATGAAGTAGCCCTTGGTCTCCTTCACGTCCTTGAGCATCTCGGCCAGGTTCGGGCGGGCCCCGAAGTCGTTGACGTCGGAGAGCTTGAACCCAAGCAGGTCGTGGTAGAAGCGGAGGTGGGCGTCCATGTCACGGACGTCGAGGCCGAAGTGGCCGAGCCGGCGCAGCTTGAAGGGCCGCTCCAGGAGCACTCCGCCAACGCTGTAGGTCTTGTCCTTGGTGGTCGCCATGTAACGCCTCCCCTAACGTGTGACGCCTGGCGGGCGCCAGTGCTCTTCCTTTCGGGGGCCGAAGGACTTGATGTCGAACCGCAGGCGCTCGAGCCCGTCGATCTCGATCTCGATCTTGTCGCCGTCGTTGATGGGGGCGAGGCCCTCGTGGTGCGTGCCGCAGGAGAGCACGTCGCCGGGCATGAGCGTGATCCACTGCGTTAGCCACGCGATCTGCTCGGCGATCGGGTGGGCCATGGCCGACGTGTTGTAGTCCTG
>JACZSI010000169.1 GCA_022574265.1 Chloroflexota bacterium
AAGCCCGGGCTCGCGAGACGTGCGACGCGCATCCGGGCCTACGTCTCCGCGGCGGACGGCGGCCGTTGACGCCGCCGCCAGAGCAGGTAAGCGAGCGCGCCGATGCCGGCCGCGCTCACGGTACCGCCGATAGCCGCGGCTGCGACGGCGGCCACGTTCGCGCCCGAACTGCCGCGGTCCTCCAGCAGCTCGCGGACGCGCCCGAGCTCGACGCTGAGGCGGGCGGCCTCGGGCCCCTCCGGCGCGCCGAGGGCCTCGGTCAGGGCGGCCAGCCGCCGGTCCAGGTCCTCCTGCGTCTCGCGGATGCTGCCGAAGCCGAACTCGGAGAAGAACGACGCCGTGGCCAGGTTCCCGGAGCCGTCGAAGACCCTGACCTCCTGGGCGCCCTCGCCGGTCACGGGCATGAACAGGCGGGCCGTGAAGCGGCCCTCGTCGTTGGTCCGCTGCGACGCGACCGTCACGCCGCCGACCTGCACGAAGACGTCGAGGTCCGGCTGGAAGTTGAACCCCTGGAGCGTGACCTCCTGGCCGCCGGGTCCAGCGCCGGGGCTCAGGAAGACCTCGACCCCCGGTATGGCGCTGCGGCGGGCGAAGGCGATCTTCTGGTTGGCGCCGCCGAACTCGCCGAGCCGCGTGTCCGCCCACACGGCGTACACCTCGTCCTCCGTCGCGGCCACCGCGAAGTAGTCACCGATGAACAACCCGTTGGGGAAGCCCTTGTTCGGGTTGGATGGGAAGTCGCTGATACGCGTGTCGTCTCTGCGGATACCAAGCTCGGCGTCCTCGAAGCCCCACGTGTCGCCGCCGTCCTCCGACGTCGTGTAGTAGATGTGGTAGCGCGACTCCGACGGGTCGTCGCGCATGTCGCCCCAGATGACGTGGAGGTTCCCGTTCGGGTCGGCGTCGATGGCGGGGAAGAACTGGAACCGGTCGGTCTCGTCGCCACCGAGGCGCTTCGCCCGGGTCCAGTTGCGGCCGCCGTCCGTCGAGCGGATGAAGTAGACGTCGCCGTCGTCGGAGGGTTTGCTCGCGGAGCGGCCGACGTAGACGATGTAGACGTCGCCGTTCGGTCCGATCGTCATCTGGGGGAACGACGACGCCCAGGAGCGGAAGAAGGTGCTCTTGGAGCGGAAGCCGGTCTCTCGGAAGAGGCTGGCCTGGACGGGCCGTGAGAAGGTGCGTCCGGCGTCGGTCGAGCGCGCGACCATGATCTCCGCAAGCCCCTTCTGCGAGTCGTCGTCCGTCGAGTCCATCCAAGCGACGTAGAGAGTGCCGTCTGGGCCGACCTCCGGCCGGGAGCCCTGCACGACCCGCTTGAGCCCCTCGACGACCGCGTCGGTGGGACCGGGAGCTTCCCCGGAGGCGCGGCGGACCGTGGGGCTGACCGCGACGGGCGCGCTCCACGTCGCGCCGCCGTCCTCGGAGCGCACGAGCTCGATGGTCGTGCGCAGCTCGGTCACCGCGAACGTGGGGATGTCGCCGACGTAGAGGACCGACGCGACGATGTTGAAGTTCGTGTACGTGACGTAGATCACGTCGGAGGAAGGGTCGGCAGGATTAGGGCCGATGGCCATCCACGGCTTGTCCAGGAAGGACAGGAACACGAATCCCCTTACTTGGCCCGCCTCGTCGATCGTCAGGTCGGTCGTCACCCCGCCCTGGGCGGTTGCCGACGACCCCCCCCAGGACATGCCACCATCCGGAGACACGGCGTGCGCGATCGTGGACAGCTGCGCTTGGAAGACGAACGGCCCGACGGTGAAGTCCTCCAGGCCGATGGAGATCGACACCATGCTCGGGTTGCCGTCGCGGTCGAACGCCACCACCGGGTCGCCCCCGGAGACCAGGTCGTCGCGCAGGAAAGGCTTCTGGAACGGCCCCTCCCACGTCGTGCCCCCATCGAACGTCACGTAGGAGGCGATGGACGGCAGGTTGAAGTCGATCACGCCGACGACGACGTGGTCGGGGTCGGTCGGGTTGACGGCGAGGTGTGGCTCCGTCTGGAACGGCACGTTCCCCAGGTCGCGGCTGAGCAGGATGTTCCTGCTGAAGGACGGCGCCGGGTCGCGGAAGGGCACGAGCACGCCGCCGCCCGCCTGAGTGGGGATGCTGGCGTCGGCGAGCGATGTCTCTAGGTCGCGCCACCGCAGCCGCGTGAGCACGTCCCACGGCGGCCGATTCTGCAGCCGGGGGTCCAAGCCCTCCGCCATGAGCCACGCGGACCCGGAGGCGGCCCGCCGGAAGACGTCGAGGACGCTCTCCTGGCGGACCTTGGAGACCTCCCCCTGGAGCAGTGGCCCCCAGATGCCGCCGTCGCTCTGGGGCGCCACGGCAGCCGACGCCGGGACGGCGACGAGCGCGACGACGAGGGCGAGGAGCCCCGCGGCGGCGCGAAGGCCCGCGCGGCGCGGCGTCTGGCTACTCAAGCGTCAGGTCCACGAGAACGTCGATACGGTCGATGACCACCAGGAGAACCCTCTGCCAGAACTCGTCGACGGCGCGGAGATAGTTGCTTGCCCCGGACTGAAGCAGGCCCAACGCGACCGCCGGGTCGGCGTCCGGGGCCGATGCGAGCCACTGCAGGTAAGCCGGCAGGGACCGCGCCACCCGGTCCAGCAGCGGTCCGAGCGACGGGTCGGACCGGAGCGCCAACGGCTTGATGTTCGCCCAGAACCGCTGCGCCTCACGCGGCTCGCGAGGCGGCGTCTTGCGCATCTCCGCCAGCAGCAGCCGGTCCGTCTCGAACCGCGCCGCGACCGACTCGATGGACCGGATCGTCCGCTCGGTGCCCGTCGAGCGCGTGGCGTCCAACACGCGGTCGGTGATGCTCTGGCTCAGGTCGATGGCGCCGGCATCGGACGCGCCGGTCCCCTCGGTCATGCCGATGGCCTGGCGGAGCTCGTCGAGCTGCTGGCTGAGCGCTGCCATCTCGTTCGTCACCTCATCGGACTGCTCGGAAAGCCGCAACGCCAAGTATCCACCGCCGAAGACGACGCCAACCGCAACCAGAGCCGCCCCGGTGCCGAGCCACCATCGCTTCGAGACCCGAGGCCGGCGCAACCGCGGCATGAACCGCCTGCGCCGGGGAACGGGGGCATCGGCTGGCATGCCGGTCGTGTTTGCTTCCATCGTCAAGGACGCCTCGATCCGCTCTCCGAGCATTCTAACGCACGGGCCGAGGCAGGCTCGCCGCTGGTCACGCGGGGCAGGGCCGTGGCATCTGGGGGTCGTCAGTTATACGCTTGCCGGGCCTGGTCGGATCGGTGGAGGCAGCGGAGGGCTTGGTGGAATACCGAACGTACGGGATCACCCCCCCATGAGCCGGGTCCTGCGCCGCGCCTCACTCCTCGCCGCGGTGCTGTCGCTCGCGGCCGGCTGCT
>JACZSI010000170.1 GCA_022574265.1 Chloroflexota bacterium
CCCAGGTCGAGGTGCTCCTGGACGGACTTGAGGCCCTGGTCCCGCGTGTTGAGGAACACGCAGCCCGCCCCCTGCTCCCGCCACGCCTCCGCCATTGCGAGCCACTCCTCCGGCCCGCCCTCCAGCGGCTTCATGATCCGCGGCGCGATGAGCACGTCGTCGATGCTCCGCCCGGCAGCCTCGGCCGATCGCGCGATCTTCTCGATCATCGGCGCGAGGTCGCTGCCCGACGTCGGTATCCAGCCAGCGGCGACGCGGCCCGCGCGCGCGAGCACGGCGTCCGCGCTGCCGCCGACCCAGATGGGGATCGGCTGCTGCAGCGGCCGCGGGTTGATGGCGACGTCGCTCAGGTCGTGATACTTCCCGTGGAACGTCACCGTGGGCTGGGTCCAGAGCAGGTTCAGGACCTCGATCTGCTCGTCGAGCCGTCGGCCCCGGTCGTGGAGGCTCTCGCCCAGGGCCTCGTATTCGATCGCGCTGTTGCCGACGCCGAGGCCAAGGATGAGGCGGCCGCCGCTCAGTATGTCCACCTCCGCGGCCTGCTTGGCGGCGAGCGCCGTCTGGCGCTGCGGCAGCACGAGCACGCCGGTCGTCAGCTTGATGCGCGACGTGACCGCGGCGAGATAGCCCATCGTCACGAAGGGCTCGTGGTAGGGCGTGGTTGAGTTGTTGCCGCGGATCTTCGGGTACGTGACGGGGTTCCCGCCGACGATATGGTCGGAGAAGAGGACATAGTCGTAGCCCATCTCCTCGGCGGCCTGGGACCAATCGCGGATCGCGATCGGGTCGTTGCCGATCTCCGTGGTCGGGAACACGATACCTAGCTGCATGGCTCTCTCCCCGCGCTCAGGCGATACGTTGACGTGGGCATGCTCACCCTAACTGTACGTCCTTCCGCCGAGGAAGGACTCCGGACTAGCGCTCACGGTTGCATCGCGCACCCTCGGCCCGCCCCAACCGTCATCCTGAGCGAAGCGAAGGACCTCGCCCCGTGCCGACCGTCCGCCCCTCTTATGGGTCCAGGGCAATGCCCTGGTCTGCTACGCTTCCCGCATGATCCCGCTGCACGACCCCGACATGCGGCTCCACACGAAGCCGTACGTGATCTACGCGCTCGTCGCGATCAACGTGCTCGTGTATGCGTACGCGTTCTTCCTGTCGGAGCTCGAGGGGTTCACGTTCGTCTGGCGTTTCGGTCTGATCCCCTTCGAGCTGACCGGTGGAGCGGCCTTCGAGTCCATCCGCGTCGGGACCGCGCAAGGCGTCCAGCTGGTCGACGTCGCCTCGCCCGTGCCCACGTGGATGACGGTCTTCACGTCGATGTTCCTGCACGGCGGCTTCATGCACGTCGCGGGCAACATGCTGTTCCTGTGGGTGTTCGGCGACAACGTCGAGAACCGCCTCGGCCGCACGCGCTTCATCGCCTTCTACCTGGGCGCCGGCGTCGCGGCGGCGCTCGCCCAGGTCTTCGTCGACACCGACTCCCAGATACCGATGATCGGCGCGAGCGGCGCCGTCGCCGGGGTCCTCGGCGCCTACCTGGTCCTCTACCCGCGCAGCCGCATCAACACGCTGCTCATGCTCGGCTGGTTCATCATGATGAGGCGGATCCCCGCCCTGTGGCTGATCGGCTTCTGGTCCGCCCTCCAGATCTTCGGCGGCCTCGGCTCGCTCGCATCGCCGGGCGGCGGCGGCGTCGCCTACTTCGCCCACCTCGGCGGCCTCGCGGCGGGCCTCGCCCTCGGCGGCGTCTCCCGCGCGCGCGCCGGCTGGCACAGCACGCCGCGCCAATTCCGGCCCCGCAACTAGCCGAGCGGGGAGCGGCCGCCTACACGTCCAGCTGGTCGGTGGTCCCGTACTCGATGTCGGCCGCAGTCACGGTGGACTCCGGGTCGTCGCCGTAGTCGTCGTCGGAGTCCGCGAGCTCGGTCTTGAGCGTCGTCAGCAAGCCGATGGCCACGTCGATGTACTCGGCGCTGAGCGGCACGGAAAGCGTCCGGCCGCCGGCGGAGAGCTCGATGCCGTTCTCTGGGGCGGTGGCGACGGCGCTGGCGGCGCGCTCGCCTTTTGCCGTCACATTCTGTGCCACACCAGAATGTTCTGGTTTTTCTGCTAGCTTCATGCGGCCGAGGACGCGGACCGCGTCGGTCAGGTGCTTCTGGATGAGGGGGGCGCGGCGCACGATCTCGTCGCGCGACGCCTTCGTGAGCTCTTCGAGGCCGACGAGCAGGCTCATGTCGTCGGGGACCTCGCCTTCGAAGCGGACGTAGAGCTGCCGGAGCAGCTCGACGCGCTGGAAGGCCTCTCCACGCGCTCCCTGGCCGTCCTCGGTGCTCGAGGGGTGGAGGACGCGCTGTGCGAGCGGGGTGATGCGGAGCTCGCCGCGGCCTTCGACGAAGCCGAAGTCCCGCAGGGCCGCGACCTTGGCGAACAGCGTGCCGCTGCCCTCGGCCATGCCCAGCTCCCAGGCGAGTCCCTTCACGCTGACGACGCCCTTGAACTTCGAGAGGATGCGCCCCGCGATCTCCACGGCGTCCCCGAAACGGATATCCGGATAGTTATAGGGACCTAGCTTCGCCATTCGCTCCCCTCCAACGGCCTGGATCTACCGTCGCCGCCCTACGCCAGTGCTGCGCCGGTGCAGCAAATCTAGTCCCGGCGCAGCAGTTTGTCAAGCAATATTCTTAGTCTTTTGCTGTATATCTTAGGAGTTTGACCAGCAATATTCCTGATTCTCCTAGAAACCCGCTGGCCTTGCTGCCTCAGAACGTCTCGCTCAGCGTCTCGATGGCGCTCGCTGGTGGACGCGCCACTGAGACGGTCTCCACGCGGTGCGCGCCGGCCCTGGGCGTGGACGGTGCACCCACTCAGGCGTAGCATGCGTCCGCCGTTACGCACAAGGCCGGGCTGGCCCGCCTCGGGATCCGACACGGCCCTTGGTGGGGACCGAGCAGGCGCCGAACGGGGGGCTCCCAGTACGGAGCGCTGCCGCCCGTTCGTCCAGAGGCTCTCGCCGGCGAGGGCGGGGTTCGTGGTTCGAGTGCCTCACCACGAACGGGACTGGGCGCCACGGGCGGGACTGGGCGCCACGGGCGGGACTGGGCGCCACGGGCGGGACTGGGCGCCACGGGCGGGACTGGGCGCCACGGGCGGGACTGGGCGCCTGGCCACGGGCGGGACGAGGGGACCGGGGTGGACGGGGTCATGTGGCAACGGCCAGCGCTCGCGGTGCTGTCACAACGCAAAAGGAGCATTCGCATGCTGAAGATAGGCGAGAAGGCCCCCGATTTCACGGCGATGACGGACACCGGCGCCGAGATCAGCCTCAGCTCGCTCCGGGGCAAGAAGGTCGTGCTCTACTTCT
>JACZSI010000039.1 GCA_022574265.1 Chloroflexota bacterium
TGCTTGAGGGGGTAGGGGAGGGCGTAGGTGTGGGGGTAGGTGTAGGGGTGGGGGTGGGGGCGGCAGGAGGCGCCTCTTGGGTCACCGTCACCGTGGCCTGCATGAAGGGATGGATCTCACAGAAGTACCGGAATGACGTTCTTAGGGGCCACGGCCACAGTGCAGAACGGCTCGAAGACGTTGACCGGCGACTCCCAACACGCTGCCCCTCGGCAGCTTCGTGTCCGTGGGCGCCACGAGCCGCAGCACGGAGGCTGTCTTTACCGCACCACAATGAGTTGGGTGGAGGGTCTACTCTCGCGCGTCGAGAATAAGGTCAGCTGAGAAGTCGGAGATGTCCAAACCGGTCCTCTGGGCGAGTGCCTCCCGTAGGACAATGGCTAGGGAGCGCCGCTGACCGGTGCTCATTCCCGGAAGCCGGCCGTCCATTTGGGCCAGGTGGAGCTGCCAGCGAGTGCGTCCAAATCGGACTCCGAGGCAGCGGAACGCGTGGCCGTCTTGCGTTGGCTGATGTGCCCACGGCGCATCTCCGCGCCAAAACAACGTCACATCGATGTGCTGGAGGGAATTCTGACCAGCGTGACCATTTCGTTTGGCAGGGGCACCCACCGCGCGGCTACTCGTCGGTGTGGTCATCGTCATCTCTCCTAGCGGCTGTCCGTGAGGCGGACGTGGTCTTCGGGTGCGTAGATACCGACTCCGGCCGTCTTATCCTCAATGAGCTGTCGCTGGCTGATCTGGTCCCGTATATCGACTCAGGCGTCGGCATCACAGTCGAAGAGGGTCGAGTCACTGAAGCCGGCGGACGCGTTGTCGTATGGGTGCCCGGCAGGCCTTGCCTCTTGTGCTGTAACGAGGTCAACACCCGGATCGCAGCCGAAGAACTGGAAAGTCCAGAGGAACGCGAGTTCCGCCAGCGACATGGCTACGTCGAGGGAGCAAACCTACCCGAGCCCGCAATCATCTCGCTGAATGGCACGGTTGCCTCGCTAGCAGTGACGGAGTTCCTGGGCTTGGTCACCGGATTCCGGCCGTCCAACCATTACACGTATACGACATGCTTGAGGAGCGTGTTGGCCCGAGGATCACGAGGAAGGACGCCTCGTGCGTTGCCTGCGCCGTCGAGGGGCTTGGAAGCGAGGCGAACCTGCAGCGCTACTCACGATCTCTTCCTGTGGACTTGCCAAGCCCGTGAGACCGGCGCGATAACGAAGTTCGACGACGGTGGCCATCGGTAGGAAACCCCGGGACCTCTTCGTCCGAACGTAGCGCGCCGGGCTCTGTCTGACCCGTTAATGCGAGTCAGTAAGCGGTGACAAACAGGCCCTGGCAGATCGCCTGGGCCTGGTCGTTATCTGGTCGGGGTGCCCGGACTCGAACCGGGGACCTCCTGCTCCCAAAGTAGGCGCGCTTCCGGACTGCGCCACACCCGCTTCAATGGTCTTCTATGCGCTCCACTATCAATACCGCGGCGTGTCGCTCGACTTCAATGGCAGTGATTAGGGTGGTGGCCCTCAGCGTGAAGCGCGCTCCTGTGGGGCGCCCGGAGGCATTTGACTAGGGAGGTTGATCATGCAGGTATCGATCCCTACATCCGATCTGGGCAACGTGAGCACCCCTGCACCGCTCAACGTTCGAGCATTCTGCACGTGCGATGCGTTCCCCGGCGATTTTCACGAGATCGTGCCCGGAGTCTGCCCCGACACCTACACCGAGTCAACCGACGGCCGGCGTGTGACCCTCGTCGCCGGGGACCGGCCGGGCACGCTGCGCGTAGGGGATCCGCGACAGGCCTCTGGTCCTGGTCCAGACGGGACTGTCACCCTCGTGCCCATCGTGACGCAACAAGAGAATGCCATCGACATCGACGACGCCATGGGCGCGGCGCTCCAGGCCTGCGAGCGCCGGAACCTCGCATCTGGCACGATCACGACCTGGCGGAAACGTTGGCAGCAGTTCGCAAAGGTGTTCCGAGAATTGCCCCAAGACCGGGAGACGGTCCTCGCCTACCTCGACCGCTTCACCACGCCCAAGTACCGCAACAGCCAACGGGACGCCCTGCGCGCGTTGTACCGCTACGCTGCCGAAGGGAGGATCGCCACCGCCGACCCCCTCGCCGGGACCCGCGGGGCGAGGGTCCCGGAACGGCCCGTCTACACGCTGACCCTGGCGCAGGTGGCCGCGGCCGATGCGGTTCCCATGCCGGATCGGCAGCGGGCGATCTGGGAGCTACTGGTCGGTCACGGGTGGCGCCAGGTCGAGGTGCAGCGCATCCTCGCGACCGACGTGCGGCATGCCGCGGACGCGCTCATCTGGGTGCGGGGCAAGGTCCGCGCCGAGTGGACGCCGGTCCTGCCGGGGACGCTCAAGCTCCTCCGCAAGTTGGCCAAGGGGCTCGCGGACGACGATCACGTCATCCGGTCGCGGCAGTCGGATTCCGTGGGGTTCGACACCGTCCACCGCAGTGCGACCGATGTGCTCACGCGGGGAGGCCTCTCGCTCACCATCCATGGGCTGCGCAAGACGTTCGCGAGCCTCGTGGCGGAGGCCTCCGGCGACGAGATCCTGGCCATGCGGCTGCTCCGGGACCGCTTGCCGGGCCAGACAGGCCGGTACATCAAGCGCAACCTCCCGGACCTGCTCGAGCGGTACTCGCCCCTGCACCAGGTGCGTGGGAGTGCACCCCGAGTGCGAGGGAGCGAGGGCCGAGTGCCAGGGAGTACTGGCGGGAGTGCGAGGGAGTCGAACCCTCCCCGGACCGGGAAGCCGGCCCGGCAACGGTTTTGAAGACCGCGAGACCCACCGGGACCCATCCACTCCCACGTCTGCCGACCCCTCGGGCGAACGCGAGGACGGCGCCCCTGGTGCGGGGCGCCGTCTAGTCTAGTCCATCGCCATCGTAGCCTGTTGTACTAGGCCGAGAGCACCTTGTCGATCTTGCTCTTCAGCATCGCCTTCGGCACCGCGCCGATCACCTGGTCGGCGACCTTGCCGTCCTTGAACAGCAGCATCGTCGGGATGCTCCGGATGCCGAACTGCATCGCCGTGTTCGGGTTGGCGTCCACGTCCACCTTGGTGAACGCGAACTTACCGTCGTACTCCTCCGCGAGCTCCTCGACCACCGGCGCGATCATGTGACACGGCCCGCACCACTCCGCCCAGAAGTCGACGAAAACGGGCACCTTCGAATCGAGCACGGTCGCCTGGAACTCAGCGTCGGTCACGTGTATCGGCTTCGCCATTCAGATCCTCCATCTCGCACACCCGAAACTCGCTCGGGCTCTCGATGATTCAGATGCCGGAAGCGCCCCGGACGGTGCGTGGCGCGTTGTGCCCCGTCACGCCGCATTATAGCCCTTGGACGGTCTCGGGCGTGCTAGCCGCCCGGCGCGGGCTCATCGACGCGCACGTACTTCCACAGGTCGCCCGCGCCGGCCGGCATGCCCGCGGGCACGCCCGAGACCCGGCTCGAGAACGCCCAGCGCTCGGCCGAGATCACCGGCATGAAGAGCCACGCGCCCTCGAGCGCCGCCGCTTGCGCCGCGCGCACCAGCTCGCCGCGCCGGCCCACGTCCGTCTCGGCGGCCTGGCGCTCGATGAGGTCGTCCAACGCGGCGTCCCCCGCTCCCGTGACGTTCGAGCTGCCCTCGCTGTGCAGCAGCGACAGCAGGAACGCGCTCGTCGTATCGGTCGGCGGGAGCGGACCGGCGAATGCGTCGAAGTCGCGCTCGCGCCACACGCGGGTCAGGTACGCGCTGCGGGAGACGGTCTCGACGCGGACCTCGAACCCCGCTCCGCGCAGCTGGGCCGCCAGCAGCTCGCCGTGCGCCACGTACGCCGGCCCGAAGTTCGCGACGACGAGCGTGATCGGCGGGCGGGCGTCCCCGGCCTCCCGCAGCAGCGCCCTCGCCCCATCGGGGTCGGCGAACGCCGCCCGGAGCACCGCGTCGTCCAGAGCCCAAGACGGCTCGACGAGCGGCACGCCGATGCCGACGGCGCCGATGCCGAAGGCTTCGGCCAGCGCCGCGTGCGGGTCGAGCGCGCGGAAGGCGGCCTGGCGGACGCGCACGTCGTCGAACGGCGCGCGCCGTGCGTTCAGGCCGAACACGACGCCTCGGCCCTGGCGCTGCACGACCACCGAGCGGAACTCTCCGGCCGGGAGCGAGCGCCACTCCTCCTCGCTCACGAGCGCCATGTCCACGCGCCCGCGGAGCAGCAGGCCCGCGGCCACGTCGGCTCGCACGGCGGGTTGGAAGACGATGGCGCGCGCCGCCGGCTCGCCGGGCCTGAAGTACCCCTCCCACGCCGTGAGCTCCACGCCTCCCGAGAGCTGCTGCTCGAAGCGCCACGGCCCCGAGCCCACGACACGGCCCGTGCGCACGTCCACGCCCTCCAGCGCGTCCGGCGCCAGCACGACGGCGTAGGGGCTGGCCAGCTTCTGCGGCAGGTCGGCGTCCGGGTAGCGCAGGCTCAGGCGCACCGTCCGTGCTCCGACGATCGTGATGTCCTCGACCGCGGCCAGCAGGCTCGCGTGGGGGGAGCCGTCGGCACGCAGCCGCTTGAGGCTGAACACGACGTCCTGCGGCGTGACCGGCCTCGAGACGAACGCCTCGGCGTCCTGCCAGCGCGCCATGGGATGCACGTCGAACTCGTACGTGAGGGCATCGACGACGCGCCACTCATCGCAGAGGTCGCATTCGACAGCCAGGCTGGGGAAGACGGCCTGCGGCCCGCTCACGAACCGCAGCAGCCTGCTGTACGCGGTGCCCGGCCCGAAAAGCGTCGCCCACTCCGACACGACGCGGTGCAGATCGAGGTGCGGAGCCGCGCCCGTCACGGCGACGCGCAGCGTGCCCGCGGGCGGCGGTCCAGCGGTCGGCATCGGCGTGGGCGTGTTGGGTGTGGCGGTTGCGGTCGGCGCCGCGGGCGAGCAAGCAGCGGCGGTCAGCGCGACCGACGTGAGGAGCGCGGCGAGGAAGGCTCGCATGAGGCCGGACCCGCCGCTAGCGCGCCTGGCGGTCGGGAGCGGCACCGGAGGGAACGGGGCCCAACGTCGAGCCCAACGGCGCCTCGACGCTTCTGAACAGCATCCCGGCGCCGAGCTTCCACAGGACCACGAGCGCCAGGACCGATGGCGGCAAGAAGATGATCAGGTGCATGACGACGGCGAACACGACGGCGACCGCGGGGTCCGCACCCAGCGCGGTCATCAAGCTGACCACGGCGAAGTGATACGTCCCAGCGCCGCCCGGCAAGGAAGGGACCACCGACGTGAAGAACATGGCCGCCACCAAGATCGTGGCCATGGTCAACGGCCCGACGTCGATGCTCAGGGCCGAAGCGATCACCCAACCGGCGACGCCCACGAAGAACCAGTGCCCGACGGTGCCGAAGAAGGACAGCCAGAGCCGTCCCGGCATGTCCCGGAGCAGGTCGATCGCGACGGTGAGCTGCTGGAAGAAAGGCATGCGCTTGGCGATCGGGATCGCGTCCAGCCCCCGCGCGACCACGATGAACACGAGCAGACTGATCACGAAAAGGATGAGCGCTCCGACCAGCTGGATGCTCACCTTGCCATCGCGCAAGCCCGGCACCAGCAGGATGCCGAGGCCCATGAGCAGGGCAGTCGCGAAGATGTCGAGCACGTTCCCCGCCACCAAGGTGGCGAGCGCGGTCGGGAACGGCAGGCGGTAGCGCCGTGTGATGAGCGCGAGCTGGACCGGCTCGCTGACCATCCGGACCGGCAGCATGTTGTTCAGGCCGATCCCCGTGTTCTGGACCAGCGCCACCTGCGTGAGCGAGACATCCTTGCCTGGCAGCAGCACGTGCCATCGCGCGGCGCGCAGCAGGACGCCCACGGCCAGCGGCACCAACGCGATCGGGACGGACCAAAGGGGGAAGTCTGCGAAGGCGGCGGCGACGTCGCGCCAGGCGAGGGTCCGGACCGCGAGATACGTCAGCCCAACGCTGGCGACCGCGCCGACGGAAAGCTGTAGCGGACGGTTCCGGTACAACCCCTGGAACCACTTCGATCGCGCGCTCAGGAACACGCCGTTCTCCTCGCGCAGATGGTCGGCTACAATCGCGCCCATGGACCGGGAAGCCCAAGCCGTCGGCCAGACTTCAAGCCACGCACTCGTCGACGGCCATACGCACATCGACCAATACGGTCCCACGGAGCTGCCTCAGCTACTGGAGCGGTCGCGGGACGCCGGCGTCGCGCTGATTATAGCAGCGGGCACGACTATCGAGACCTGCACCGCGGTGCGACTCTTGGCCGATATATACCCCGACGTTCGGGCAGGGATCGGGCTCCATCCAGCCGACCTGAAAGGCCCGATGGACGACGCGATCGAGGCCCAGCTCCGCACCCTTGCCGACCACCCCAGCGTCGTCGAATGGAGCGAGACGGGGCTGGACTACATGCCGCGCTCGCCGCGGTGGGACATCCAGCAAGACGCGTTCCGCCGGCAGATCAGGATCGCACGGGAGCTCGGTCTGCCCATCGTCTTTCACTCGCGCGAGGCGAGCGACGATACGGTGCGCATCCTGCGGGAGGAGGGCGCGGGCGAGGTCGGCGGCGCCTGGCACTACTTCGACGGCAGCCTCGAGCTCGCGCGGACCGCGATGGACCTCGGCTTCCACATCTCGCTGGCCAAGCCGCTGCTGCGGCTCCCCGAGCTCCAGACCGTCGCCGCCGCGCTCCCCCTCGAGCGGCTCGTCATCGAGACCGACTCCTACCCGCAGCACTTCAAGAAGAACCGCGAGCGGTGGACCGAGCCTTGGCACCTGCCGCAGGTCGCGGCGAAGCTCGCCGAGCTTCAGGAGACCGACGTCGCGACGGTCGCCGAAGCGACGACCGCCAACTACCTGCGCATGCTCGGGGGGCGCGTGAGCGCCGAGGAGCTGGGCATCGCCACCGCGTCGTAGCCCGGCGAGGCGTAGGGGCGCGATCCATCGCGCCCTCGGGCGCCTATAATGCGACCCGCGGCTCCGCCCCCGCAGGCGGCCGCCCCCCAGAAGGACGTGGCTCGTGAGGTACCGCCAGCTCGGCAAGACGGACATGACGGTCTCCGAAGTCGCCTTCGGCGTGTGGACCGTGAGCACCGGCTGGTGGGGCAAGGTGGACAAGCCCGACGCCATCAAGCTCCTGCGCGACGCCCTCGAGGCCGGGGTCACGCTCTTCGACACGGCCGACACCTACGGCGAGGGGTTCGGCGAGGAGATCATGCGCGAGGCGCTCGGAAAGAAGCGCCACGAGATCCTCATCGGCACGAAGTTCGGCTACGACATCAGCGCCCCGCGCGACGGCCACCACAAGGAGCGCCCGCAGCGCTGGGACCCCGAGTTCGTGCGCGCGGCGTGCGAGGCATCGCTACGCCGCCTCGGCACCGACTACATCGACCTGTGGCAGCTCCACAACCCACGGATCGACACGGTCTTGAACGACGAGCTGTTCGCACTGCTGGAGGAGCTCCAGCGCGAGGGCAAGATCCGCCACTTCGGCACGGCGCTCGGCCCCGACATCGGCTGGAAGGACGAGGGCGACGCGTCCATGGCCGAGCGCCACGTGGCCAGCATGCAGATCATCTACAGCATCATCGAGCAGCAGCCCGCCCGCTCCTTCTTCGAGGCGGCTCGGGAGCACCAGACCGGGCTACTCGCGCGCGTCCCTCACGCCTCGGAGATCCTCACCGACCAGTTCGCCGACCAGGCGACCGTCGAGTTCGACCCCTCGGACCACCGCGCGCACCGCAAGCAGGAATGGCTCGACCGCGCCTTCCACAAGCGCGGCCTCGTGCTGTTCGTCGCCGGCGAGACCGGGCGCACGCTGGCGCAGGCCGCGATCCAGTTCGCCCTGGCCGAGCCGTCCATCGCCGCGGTGCTGCCGAACATCGTGAACGCCGGCCAGCTCCGCGAATACGCGGCCGCCACCGAGGTCCCCCCGCTCGCCGAAGACGAGCTCGCGGAGCTCACCCGGCTCTACGACGAGGAATTCGCGGCGCTGGAAGAGATCCAGCCGCAGCGCACCGCCTAGCAGGGCCTCGCCCTGCACCCATAAGAGGGTGCGCCGCCCTCTCGCGCGATCGTCCGAGCGCAGTACGACCCGCGTGGTGACCACCGGTGGTGCGGCCCGTCGCAGATCGGACCAGATGGCCGCGGCGCCGCGCTCGGTGCCCGTCAGCGAGACCGTCCGTCGCTCGCCTGTCACCCTGAGCGAAGCGAAGGGTCTCGTCCGAGGATCCCCATGTCCAAGCAGCGCTCAGCTACGGAGATCCTTCGCCCTTCCCCTGCTCACACCCCCATCACGTTGTAGCCCGCGTCCACGTACAGCACGTGGCCCGTGATCCCGGAGGCGAGCGGGCTGGACAGGAACGCCGCGGCGGCGCCGACCTCGTCCTGCGTGATGTTGCGCCGCAGCGGCGAGCGCTCCGCGTGGATCCGCTGCATGTCCGCGAAGCCGGATATGCCGCGCGCCGACAGCGTGTTCAGCGGGCCGGCCGAGATCGCGTTCACGCGGATGCCGCGCCGGCCGTACTCGGCCGCCAGCTGCTTCACCTCGTTCTCCAACGCCGCCTTCGCCACGCCCATCACGTTGTAGCCCGGATAGACCTTGTCGGCTCCGTGGAACGTGAGCGTCAGGATGCTCCCGCCGTTCGTCATCTTGGCCGATGCGGCGCGCGCGACCGGCAGCAGCGAATAGGCGCTCACCTCAAGCGCGGTGCGGAAGCCCTCGATGCCCGTCGCGGAGAAGTCGGCTTCCAGGTCCTCGCGGTTCGCGAACGCCACGCTGTGCACGGCGGATGTCAGCGGCGCATCGGCCGATGCCGCCTCCACCGCCGCCTCCACCGAGGCGGTGTCGAGCACGTCGCATTCGACCGCCCGCGCGCCATCGAGCTCGGCGATGAGGCCCAGCGCGTTCTTGGCGAGACGCTCGTTCTGGTAGGTGATCGTGAGGCGGGCGCCGGCGGCGTGCAGGTGCTGCGCGATGGCCCACGCGATGCTCCGGTGGTTCGCGACGCCGAAGACGATGGCGGACGTGCCGGAGAGGTCGATCGCCAGCGCCACGAGCCGTCTAGCTCCCGGGGTTCTGGGCGCTGACGAGTGCTTCGCGGGAGGCCGGGCCGTGCCGGGGGTCGGGGGTCAGGTCGACGTGCGGACGCGGGCGGCCCCGGCGCATCTCGTCCTCGATGAGGCCGAAGTCCTTCTTCGGGATCAGGTGCAAGGGTCCCTGGAAGGCCATGGGCCACTGCTCCGGCGCCCACTTCTTCACGTACTCGAGCGTCGGCGCCAGGAGACGCGCGTCGATCACGTGGTCGTCGTCCATCGTCAACTCGGGCTTGAGCTTCACGCGCCAGGCGAACGTCTCGTTGGGATCGACCGACGGCCACAGCGGCGTCGGGTCCTCGACGAACGTGGCGGCGACCGAGGCCGTCGCGCCGAAGACCATGCGCTCCATCACGTAGAAGAGCACGCGGTCGCCGATCTCCATGCGCTGGACGCGCTTGCGCTGGTTCCAGCCCAGACCGAGCAGCGTGAACCCCTGCTCACGGCATACCTCGTAGTAGTCGGACCGTACCGCGACCATCCAGTAGCTGCGTGGCGCACCCATGATGCACGAATGGTACCACGGAGGCCCGCTGGGCCGGAGCGTGGCCACGGTGCGCTCGACGGCAGCGCGTTTGTCGGCGGAGCGGGCCTCCGATAGAATGACGGCAGCGCACTCGCCGACGGTCGATCGATCCGATCTCGTTGGTGCGCAGCGGGTGCGCCACCGGGCCTCCTCCCGAACCGAGGAGGCCGTCGCGTTTGCCCTCGCGTGTGGAGCAGAGGAGAGCGCCTTGACGATCGCCACGAACCTGGGATTCCCACGCATGGGGCGGAACCGCGAGCTCAAGCGGGCCGTCGAGGGTTTCTGGGCGGGCACCGTCGATGAAACCGCCATGCTCGAGACGGCGGCGGCCATCCGCAAAGACAACTGGCTCCTCCAGCGCCGGCTCGGCCTCAACCACATCCCCTCCAACGACTCCTCGCTCTACGACCAGGTCCTCGACATGACCGCGATGGTCGGCGCGATCCCGCGGCGCTATGGCCACGAGGGGGGCATCGTTAGCCTCGACACCTACTTCGCGATGGCGCGAGGAACGACGGCGGACGGCGAGCAAGACGGCGTCCCGCCGATGGAAATGAAGAAGTGGTTCGACACGAACTACCACTATCTGGTGCCCGAGTTCGAGCGCAACCAGACCTTCACGATGTTCTCCACGAAGCCCATCGACGAGTTCCTGGAGGCGAAGGCCCTCGGCATCCACACGCGGCCGGTCCTCCTCGGCCCGACCACCTACCTGATGCTCGGCAAGATGGCCGACGAGCCCGACGGCGACCCGCTCGCGCTGCTGGAGAACCTGCTGCCGGCCTACGAGGACATCCTGAAGCGGCTCACGGAAGCCGGTGCCGACTGGGTGCAGATCGACGAGCCCGTGCTGAGCATCGATCTGGACGACAAGCAGCGCGCGGCCCTCGGACGCGGCATAGCCCGGCTCGCGGCCGCGGGATCGAAGCTCCGGCTGATCGTCGCTACCTATTTCGGCGACCTCCGCGACAACATGAAAGTCGCCCTCGCGCTCCCCGTCTCAGGGCTGCACCTGGACCTCGTGCGGGGCCCCGGCGAGCTCGACTCGGTCATCGCCAAGCTGCCCGAGGAGATGTCGCTCTCCCTCGGCGTCGTCGACGGACGCAACGTGTGGCGGACCGACCTCGCCCCGGCCATCAGAGTCGTGAGCCACACCGTCAACGCCCTCGGCTCCGAACGCGTCATGGTCGGACCATCGTGCTCGCTCCTCCACACCCCGGTCGATCTGGACAACGAGCGCGACCTCGACAACGAGATGAAGTCGTGGCTCGCCTTCGCCAAGCAGAAGGTCGAGGAGGTCGCCACGATCGTCGCGGCCGTCGACCCCGCCCGCGAGACCCCCACGCAGGCGCTGGCGGCCAACGCGAAGGCCATGAAGAGCCGCCTCTCCTCGGCGCGCATCCACCGGGCGGGCGTCGCCGAGCGGCTCGCCGCCATCACGCCCGAGATGCTGCACCGCGCCAGCCCCTTCCCCGAGCGGCGCAAAGCGCAGGCGAAGGTCATCAGGCTGCCAGCCTTCCCGACGACCACCATCGGCTCCTTCCCCCAGACCGCGGAGATACGCAAGATGCGCGCCGGCCACGCCCGGGGCGAGGTCTCGGACCGGAGGTACCAGCAGTTCCTCAAGAACGAGATCGCAAGCGCCATCAAGTTCCAGGAGAAGCTGGGCCTCGACGTCTTGGTCCACGGCGAGCCGGAACGCAACGACATGGTCGAGTACTTCGCCGAGCGGCTCGAGGGCTACGTCTCGACGGCCAACGGGTGGGTCCAGAGCTACGGCACCCGGATGGTCAAACCGCCCATCATCTTCGGCGACATCCACCGCCCGAAGCCCATCACGGTCACTTGGACCAAGTACGCCCAGTCGCTCACCAAGCGGCCCGTCAAGGGCATGCTCACCGGCCCCGTGACCATGCTCCAGTGGTCGTTCGTCCGCGACGACCAGCCGCGCAGCGAGACGTGCCGCCAGCTCGCGCTCGCGGTCCGCGACGAGGTCTCCGACCTGGAGAAGGCAGGCACGCGCATCATCCAGATCGACGAGCCCGCCATGCGCGAGGGACTGCCGCTGCGCCAGGAGGACTGGCCCGACTACCTCGCCTGGGCGGTCGAGTGCTTCCGGCTCGCCTCATCGGGCGTCGCCGACGCGACCCAGGTCCACACGCACATGTGCTACGCCGCCTACGACGAGATCATCGAGGCCATCAGCGACCTCGACGCCGACGTGATCTCCATGGAGAGCTCCCGCAGCGGCATGGACAAGCTCCGGGCCTTCGAGGACCACCCCTACGCCAACGACATCGGCCCCGGCGTCTACGACATCCACTCACCGCGCGTGGCCTCGACCGAGGAGATACGCGAGCGGCTGGAGCGCTCGCTCGACGTGCTCTCGCGCGAGCAGCTCTGGGTGAACCCGGACTGCGGGCTCAAGACGCGCCGGTGGGACGAGATCGAGGAGTCGCTGAAGCACATGGTCGCCGCCGCCAAGTCGATGCGGTAGGGAAGCGGGCATGAGCAAGGAAGCGTACAAGCTGGCCGCCCGGTTCTTCGTCGACACGGTCGCGCGCGTGCAGCCCACCCAGTGGGACGACGTCGGGCTCGGCGAGTGGAACGTCCGCGACCTCGTCGGACACACCAGCCGGTCGCTGACGAGGGTCGAGGAGTTCAGCGCGCAGCCCACCGAAAAGGCCACGGTGCTGAGCGCGGCCGAGCACTACCGCGTCGCCCTCGCGCCCGCCAACGTCAACGACGAGATCGCGGCGCGCGGCCGTGAGGCGGGCGCCGAGCTCGGCGACGATCCGGCGGCGGCCGTGCGGACGGCGGCCGACCGCGTCCTGCCGCTGCTCGACGGCCTCTCCGAGGACATGGTCATCAGCTATCCGAACGGCGCCATCCGGCTGGGCGACTACCTCGAAACCAGGG
>JACZSI010000171.1 GCA_022574265.1 Chloroflexota bacterium
AGGCCGGGTGTGCAGAGGGGCGGAGCCCTTTTGCCGAGGGCACGGGGGTGCTCCCCGCAATCGGCTTTGTCACCCCCTTCTTCGCGGGACGGAGCCTTACCTCAAGAGCCCCTCACGCACGGGCCCACCGTGTACCAGCGGGGAGTGCAGAGGGGCTCCACCCCTCTGCCGGGGGCGCGGGGGTGTCCCCCGCTAGCGGCTTTATCACCCCCTTCCTGGCAGAGCCTGCCCTGAGCCTGTCGAAGGGAAGGGGGACGGGGGGATGGTCGAAGCGGCTGTGGAGAGGCGACGTGCTGGCAACGCGGAGAATGGGTTCGACTGATGCACGAATGGTGGCAACGACAGGATTCGAACCTGTGACCTAGCGCTTATGAAGCGCCCGCTCTGCCGCTGAGCTACGTTGCCACCGAGGGCGCGGGGAGCCAGCCGCTCGACCCGTCGCCACGACGATGATACCAAGGGTGCCAAAAGGGCGTCAACGCGGCCACGGCCTGCCAGCGAGCCTACCTGCGGCCGCTAGGAAGACGCGGCGGGGCGCGCCCGCCGCCCGCCCATCGACGGCAGCCAGAACGCCGCCACGAGCGCCAGCACGTTCATGGCCAGCGAATACGGGAAGATGACCGCGAAGGCATTCCCGCCGGAGAGCCGGTCCACGAGGATGCCAGCGATGACCGGGGACAGCGAGCCGAACAGCGCGTTGTTCCCCCACAGCAGCCCCACCATGCTGCCCTCGAGGTGCTTCCCCTCCGCCAGGTCAAGCGCTCCCGCCTGCGTCAGGTTCGCGACGGCGAACCGGAACATGCCGAGCAGCGCGATCAACACCGTGAACCCAACCCCCACGCTCGGGTAGACCGACAACAGTCCCAGCGGCACCATGCTCCCGATGAGCACGCCGATCATGACGGGCTTGCGACCGATGCGGTCCGCCAACGCGCCGAGCACCGGAGGCACGAAGATACCCAGGACCGAGAACACGACCAGGTGATAGCCCACCACGAACGCGATGCGCGCGGTGGTCACGTCGCCGTCCATCTCCCGCAGACCCTCCGCGATGAACAGCGGCAGGAAGAAGATGAACGCCCGGTCCGCCATCCCGCGCAGACCCGAGACGAGCAGCAGCGGGCGCAGCGCCGTCTCCGTCCGCAGCAGGTGCCCGAGCTCGCCGAGCTGCTGGCGCACGCCGCGCGTGGCGGTCGAGGCCTGCTGAAGCCCCAGCCGCGCGAGGACGACGTAGAGCACGATCGACACGACGGTCATCAGCACGAACCCGCCGAGGAGCACCTCGCGCCAGGTGATCACCGCGAGGACCAGGCCGACGAACAGCGGCGTGACAGTCTCCCCAAGGCTCCCGGCGGAGCGATGCAGCGACATGACGAAGGCGCGGTTCGCGGGGAACGTCATGGACAGCAGGCCAAGCCCGACCGGGTGCCAGAAGGAACCGGTAGCCGAGCCGAGCGTGAGCGCCAGCAGCAGGAAGGCATAGTTGGGAGCGGCGCCGACGAGCAGGTAGCCGAACCCCATCAGGAACAGGCTGCCCGAGAGCAGCAGACCCCGGCGCCCGGAGAACATGTCCACCACGAACCCGCCGCCCATCGTCAGCAGCCCCGCGGACCCCTGGCGCACCGCTGAGAGGACTCCCGCCGATACGCCACTCAGCCCGAACGCGTCGTAGATCGACGGCAGCAGGACCAAGAACCCGTCGGCGTACATGTGCTGGAAGGCGTGCCCGGTGACGATGACGCCCGCGATGCGCTTGCGCTTCGGGAGGGCGGCGACGGGAGCCGCGGCAATCTCAGAGGCCAATCAACACCTCGACGAACGGGGGGCGGGAGGGCGCCGCCATGATAGCACGCGCCCCCTCTCTGACCGCCCCGCGCCTAGTCGGCGAACGGCCCCGCCAGCGGCGCCGCCACGGCCGCCGCATCGGAGCGCAGCAGCCCCAGCCGGTCGAGCACGATCACCCCCAGCGCCCACGCGCCCACAACCCCGGCCATCACCTGGAACATGACCGCGATCCCAGCCAGCGCGACGACGAGGCCCGCGACCAGCGGCGCGATCGACTTGGCCACGCTCTGCGCGAGGCGGTCGGCCGACACGTACCCGCCCCGCAGCTCCAGCGGCACGCTCAGCGTCAGCAGGCTCTTCTGCACCGGCGAGATGACGCCGTTGGCCAGCCCGAACACGAGCATCGCCAGGCCGAGCACCCACACGCTCGAGGCCACCGACGCGCCGAGGAGAGCAGCCGCCTGCACGACGAACGCACCAACCACGAGCGGCATGCGCTCGAACCGAGCGGCGAGCGGCCCCACGGCGCCGGCGGTCGCGATCGAGCCGACGGCGAACACGGTGAACAGCAGTCCACCCCGGACGACCGGCACGTCCAGGACGTTCAGCGCGAACAGCGGCACGTAGATGAAGAACGAGAGCTCGACGAAGAACCGCAGCGAGCTCATCGAGAAGATGACGAGCGACCGCACCCGGACCGCCGCCCGCGCCACCTCCTTGAGGTAGCTCGGCGCGTTGGTCCGCCGCTCCATCGCCGGCTCGGGCAGCCACCGCGCCGCGGCCAGCGCCAACGGTAGCGCCGCCCCGTAGATGACGAACGGCCACTGCCACGCGATCGCGCCGAGGACGCCCGCCGCCGCCGGGAGGGCCAGCAGCGTCATGCGGTCGAACACGACCTTCACGCCCTGCGCGGTCGTCTGCTGGCGGGGGTCCGGGAAGGCGTCGCCGATCAGCACCACCACGAGCGGCATGACGGCGGCATAGCCAACGCCCTGGGCGACGCGCAGCGCCAGCAGCCACGGCAGCGTGTCCACGAGCGCGATGGACAGCCCGGCGACGCCGTAGATGAGCAGCCCGCCCACGAGCACCACCCGCCGGCCACGCAGGTCCGTGAGCGCGCCGGTCACCGGCGCCAGGAACACCGCCGGCAGCGTGAACGCCGTCAGCACGAGCCCGATCTGGCCCTCCGGCACGGCCAGCGACTGCGCGATGACTGGCAGCACCGGATAGACGAGGTTCGCGCCCATGATCATCATGACCGACGAGCCGAGCGTCACCTGGAGCGCGATGCTCCGGTGCATGCCGAGGTCACGTACGTCTTCGAGCGCTCGTCCGATCATCCCTGTCCTCGTCCCCAGCGCGGGCGCCTCAGGGCCGCCCCCTAGCTTACTCGCGCAGCCCAGGACCCGGTGCTGGACCCGCCGTCTCCACGGGGACCGGGGGCGGGGGCGTTCCCGTTCGTGGTGAGGCTCTCGAACCACGGACGAGGCTTGCCCACGGACCGCGGTCATCCTTCGAGTA